>DAWK01000104.1:0-36961 GCA_002509745.1 Methanobacteriaceae archaeon UBA349
CATATTTAATCATGTTTTTTCATTTAAAATGATTAATTTTTCATTATTAGAGTAATTTTTCTCATATAAAGTAACATATTTTCTATTTTTTCTGAACAAAAAAAGGCTCAGATTCGAAACATTTATATACTAATATTCACTACATCTAATATATCGGAAGATGGATTCCGATTTCCGAAAGGATCATATTTAGTCCCATATACCATCATGGTATAAAGACCATGATCCCGGAAATAATCTCAGTGGATATTAATTTCACTGAAATAAGTCTTATAGATTAGATATATAAATAAATAATAGAAATAAACATTCAAATTCTAATTTATAGCAAAATTAAATAAAATCGATTATTAAAATTTGCATTTTAGTTGCAAATTTTTTAATAAAAAAATGGAGGAAATGTTATGGATCCTGTTCTTAACTCTGGTGATACAGCGTGGATGCTTATATCCACAGCCCTGGTAATGCTCATGACCATCCCTGGTGTGGCATTATTCTATGGCGGGCTAACTAAAAAAGAAAATGTATTAAATACAATGTTTTTATCTCTCATCGCATTTGCCATAACAAGTATAATCTGGGTACTCTATGGGTACCAGTTTGCATTTGGTGCAGATACTTTGATGGGATTAATTGGAAATCCGACTAATTTGATGATGAATGGAATTGGTGTAGACCAATTGGCAACACTAGCCCCAACTATACCTGAATTTGTCTATATTGCTTTCCAGATGACTTTCGCCGCTATAACCGTGGCTTTGATTTCTGGAGCAGTAGTAGAGAGAATGAAATTCTCTTCCTGGATGGTATTTATTGTGGCCTGGGTCTCCCTGGTATACGTTCCTATTGCCCACATGGTATGGGGTGGAGGAATTTTATTCAACCTGGGTGCTCTTGACTTTGCAGGCGGTACCGTTGTACACATAAACTCAGGTATAGCTGCCTTAGCCCTGATTCTACTACTAGGTAAAAGAAAAGATACCAGATTACTACCACATAACCTAGGATACTCTGTAATTGGAGCAGCCCTCCTATGGTTTGGATGGTTTGGATTTAACGCTGGATCTGCCCTTACTGCTGGAGGGTTAGCTGGATCTGCATTCCTGGCAACAAACACTGCTGCTGCTGCGGGTATGATATCTTGGGTAATTATTGACTACATTAAAACAGGAAAACCAACCATGCTAGGTGCCATATCTGGTGCCATTGCTGGTTTAGTAGCAATTACTCCGGCAGCCGGATTTGTAACCATACAAGCCGCCATTATAATAGGTTTTGTCACCTCATTTATCTCCTACGCCGCAATATCCTACCTAAAACCGAAATTAGGATACGACGATGCACTGGATGTATTTGGAATACACGGAATGTCTGGGCTATGGGGATCAATAGCTGTGGGTCTTTTCGCAGCACCATTTATAAACTCTCTGGGAACTGGATTATTCTATGGAAATCCTGAACAACTTTGGATCCAACTAATAGCAGTTTTCGTAGTAATTATTTACTCATTTGTAGTAACCCTAATCATCGGATTAGTCATTAAATACACAATGGGACTACGAGTAGAAGAAAGAGATGAAATCGAAGGTCTGGACACTAATCTCCACGAAGAGTCAGGTTACAGAATCTAATAAGGGGAAATGAAAATGAAAGAGATAGTAGCAATTATCCGCCCAGAAAAACTGGAAGATGTTAAAAAAGCCCTGGAAGAAATCGGTTGCAATGGTGTGACTGTGGTCGAAGTCAAAGGACGAGGCAGGCAGTTAGGCATAACCGAAAGCTATCGGGGGAGCGACTACCGAATTGATCTTTTACCAAAAACCAGATTAGAGATTATAATTAACGATGAAGATGTAGAAAAAATTACAGATGCCATTGTTAAAACTGCTCAAACTGGAGACATTGGAGATGGAAAAATATTCATATCTCCTGTAGAAGAAGTAATTCGGATTCGTACCGGAGAAAGTGGCAAAAAAGCTGTTTAATTGGAAATAAGGTCTAATGACCTTATTCATTTTATTTTTTTAAAATTGTTTATAAAAAACTTAAAGTAAATTAAAAAGATTGGGGAATCTATTTTTTTTAAATTTATTAAATCTGATTTTTAATAGTAATTTTACCTATTAATTTCATTCATTTATTCTAAAAATAATAAACAATTTATATTTATTCTCTAAATCTGAATTAAATTATTTTAATGGATTATTTTTGATTTTAGAAATATTAAAGAAAATATTAAGAAATTTGCAGTAGGTTGTAAAATGATACCTAAAAAAATTCTTGTATTGAAAAATGAAGGAAGTCTTGAAATTGATAGCCACGATTGGCTGGATATGGAAATTTTAAATTATAATCAAATTAGTATTGACGGGACAAAGACTTGTCTTCTAAAGGAACCATCTAATGACAATTTTTATTCGATTAATGAAAAAATAGCTCAAATTGATGGCCTAATGATTTTTGCAGAAAAATCCCGGTATCAGTGCATAATAAACCTTGAAAAAACATTGATTGAAGAAGAAATACCCTATGTCATATTGTCAGAAAATGAATTAGAAACTCTAAATTCTAAAAACTATTTCATCTTAATAGAAGGCCAGCATTTTCAAGCAATTATTACGGCCTTGAATAGAATATCTTCTTTAATAAAAGAAGTTAATGATGGTGAAATAGGGGAAATAAAAGAAGAAAAAGAACTTAATGAAGAAAATAATATATTGAATAAAGAATCTGATAAAAAAGAATTCACCGATGATTTAAATAGTAAAGCAGAGCCCTATCCTCATTTTGAGAAACGAAAGTTTGAAATCAGAAATTTTAATAAACAAATTGAAATGCAGCAGGAAGAATCCTTAAAAAAGGTCAGATTCACCCTGCACCCCATTATGCTAGATTCAGTTAAATCATCATTAAAAAAATTGGGATTCTCTAATATTACTATAACTGATATAAAGCACTATGATTCAGAAAAACACACCCATGAAATTTATCGGGCCAGTAACTATGAAATGAAGGCCAGAAAATGGCATGAAATAATGATTGTGCTGAGAAAAAACGAGGTAGATTTCATAGTAAATATGCTTAAAAAGCTAAAAAATGAGGACATTGGTGATGAAGTTATAATATCATCCTCTGATAATGCAATACGCATTAGTAGTGAAGAGAGAGGATCAGAAGCTTTAGATTAATATTTTAATTAATAATTTTTATTTTTTAGGTTATACAACTTTCATTTCTAATTTTTTTTTAATAATAAATTAATTTTTAAATAAATTTTTTTAGTTATTTCTTTTTTGTGAATAATTTTTATTTTCTTATTTTCTAATTAGTTATCTTATTTTTTAAAAAAAATATATCTTAAATTAGCTACTTAAATTAGTAATCCATCAACAAAAGACTTTATTTGAATTTAAAATTAATTTAAAAGAAAAAATGAAAAATAAATGAAATAAAAAAAGAATTTAAAATTAAATAGAATTAATTAAATTCCCCTATCTTGCATACGGTCCGCATCAGCTATTTCACTGATTTCCAGACCATGCATAGCTTTTCCAAGTCCCCTTGAAACATCAGCTAAAACTTCAGGTTCATCGTAATGAGCAGTTGCTTCTACTATAGCTCGGGCGAATTGTTCAGGATCATCTGATTTAAATATTCCAGATCCAACAAATACACCGTCGGCACCGAGTTGCATCATTAAAGCAGCATCAGCAGGAGTAGCAACTCCACCAGCAGCAAAGTTAACAACTGGAAGTTGGCCTAATTTAGCAGTTTCTTTAACCAAAGATAGTGGAGATTCAATTTCCCTGGCAAAGGTCCAGAGTTCCTCTTCCTCTTTATTTTGGATTTCCCTAATTTGGCCCATAATAATTCTCATGTGGTGGACCGCTTCTACAATATTACCAGTTCCAGGTTCACCTTTGGTACGAATCATAGCTGCACCTTCGTCAATTCTCCTTAAAGCTTCTCCAAGATTTCTGGCTCCGCATACAAAAGGTATGGTGAATTGTTTTTTATCAATGTGGAACATTTCATCAGCAGGAGTTAAAACTTCACTCTCATCAATCATATCTACTCCCAGAGACTGCAAAATTTGAGCCTCTGCAAGATGGCCTATTCTAGCTTTGGCCATTACTGGAATAGATACTGCATCAATAATTTCCTGTACTTTAGTTGGATCTGCCATCCGAGCCACTCCACCGTCAGCTCTAATGTCTGAAGGGACCTTTTCTAATGCCATGACTGAAACAGCACCTGCATCTTCAGCAACAGCTGCTTGTTCTGCATTTACAACATCCATTATAACTCCGCCCTTGGTCATTTTGGCAAAGCCCTTTTTTAAAACTTCTGTACCATGTAACATAAATTTTCCTCCATTATTATAAGTTTAGCGTGATTCCTACCTGTTAAATTTGTATTGATTACGCAAAAATTTATATAATTGATGGTTAAAATTAGTAATCAACATAAACAGTTTGATTTTAGGATAATAAATACTTTTTATTGAAATTTCTAAAAGAAATCTAAGAAAAAAAGATTTGAAATTTAAATAACCATTCCTGAAAATCATTTCAAAAATCCATACAAAAAATCAATATAACCAATTTAAAATATTTTATATTAAAAAATAAATTATAAAAATTAAAAATCAATATAGAACTTAATATTATACATTATCAAAATAAAAGTGATAATATGGCATTTACTGGAACTTTAATATACTCACACATTCTTCCTGGAATTCTAGCAGTTATAGGAATTTTTCTTATTTGTAATGGAATTATGGATCGTAAAAATAATTATACAATAATAGGAATAGCTCTATTTTTCTTAGCAGGATTATTACCATTTTTAATTTTACCATTCATGCTAGGAACATAACTTAAATAGCATTCTAACCATTAATATTTCATTTTTAGATATTTAATAGATTAGTATATATTTTATTTTTTTCTAATATTTTAGATATATCTTACAATCTTTTTTTTATAAATTAAAAATACAAATTTAAAAATAAAATTCAAATATATTTAATCAATCTTCAATCTCTTTTCTATATACTGCCAATTTTTATCAAACCCATTTGAACTTTCCAGTTTTATGGTGGCCACCATGGAAGCGAACTTTCCACAATCTTGAGGGTCATTACTCATTATCTTCCGGGAAATGTAAGCAGCCATGTAGGTATCACCAAGACCTGTTGGATCATTCAATTTAGTGGGAGCATAGGGCATTATTTTGAACGCAGTTCTTTTTTCACAGGAATATATAATGGATCCTCTATTCCCACAGGTGATAATTACTTCTTGAGGACCATTTAGTGATAATTTTCGAGCAATTTCAGAAAGGTTGTCATCTGGATTTCCCACAACTCGGGCCTCTTTTTCATCTAAAAATAGAATATCAACCAGGTTTAATAATTTTTTAATTTCACTTAAAGGTTCCAGGGATATGTCACACCCATCAAATTGTCTTAAATATCCCTGAAATCCCAAATATATGGGAATATTTTTTTTACTTAATTCTAAAACTGTTTCCAATGGAATATCTGATGGTAAAAGAGGGCCTAATAAAATCCCATTGCATTTGCCCCCCATTTTAGAAAATATATTGGAAATATCTTCCTTAGTAATTGGAATTCTTGGAGCATTGGATCTCTGGAATCTATGATTAGGGTTTTCATCATAGTAATTATTCTCAAATTTTACCGTATCCTTTTTAAAGATAGGTAAAATACTGTTTTTATCAGGAAAACGGTTCAAAATATCTTTATCTTCAACTGCCAAAGTAACAGCAGCTTTATAATTCAATCCCAGGCCATTAAAGACTTTTGATTGGTAATAAACTGCTCCCCCTACAGAATGAGTTTTTTGATTTCGTCGGATGATAGTATCCTTGCTAACCGGGCCTAAAAGTAGAAATTCTCCCATTTTATCACTTAATTTTTAATATTAAATTATATTAATCTATAAACACATAATACCTACAGTTTCAAAGGAATATCTCCTTTGTGGAGTGCTGATCCAACCAATACTTTATTTAGTCCTTTTTCATTCAATGATTTAATCTCAGAGGGTATAATTCCACCACCTAAAATTAAAGAATCTTTAAATTCTGAAAATTCATCAATCAAATTCTTATTAAAACCATTAAAAGTTCCCACTTGAGAAATATCAAGTAATATTATTTGAGAAGGATTTAAATCAATTAAAAATTCTTTAAAGTCATTTAAAGAAATATCCATTTCTTTAGCCAGAATCTGGTCATTTTTTATATCCACACTGACCACTATTCTATCTTTAGGAAATTTTTCAAATATTTTCGAAAGTTCCCCCAGACTTTTCAGGGTTTCTGTGGCCACAATTATTTTATCAGCAAATTCAAGGGCAAATTCAAAGCTTTTTAAGTCTTTAACTCCCCAATCCATCATTACCGGCAATATATGATTAATTTTTCTTATCAATTCCAGATTTGATCCTTTTTTTTCAATGGCATCTAAATCTGCAATGTAAATTTGATGAGCCCCTTGTCTTTTAAGGCTGCTTGCAATTTGCACTGGATCTGGATAAGAAGAGTAAACCGTTTTTAATGGTTGATATGTTTCTCTATGGCCTGATTTTCCAGATACTGCTATTCCTGACATTAAGTCCAGTACAGGTATAATTTCCATCATGTCTTTAAAATTAGATTTTTATATTTATTAAAATAATTGATTTGAATATTGAAATCTAAGAATTAGTAAAAAAAAATTAAAGATACAATTGAAATCTTCAAAATAGAACTATATTTAAGGGGGAGGGGTTTGTTAACCCCAATCTAATTAAGTTAAATAAACTATATAAAGTTAATTACTTTTTTAAAAAAAGTATTACTTAAAAGTAAATAAAAAAAATAATTAGTTTATGTCATCCACCACCTTGAACCATAATGAGTTTGCCTGTTTTAGGATCTTTATATACTTGGCCCATTTCCACATATCCCTGGCCAGATCCAGAAGATGTTTGAGGAGTATTATTCAGCTCATCACCTTGATTGAGTTCTACTGCTTTTTTCATTGCTTCCATGGTTTCCTGACGCTCTTGAGGAGTCATGTCAGAGAAAACTACATTCTGCATGTTCCAAGACATTACCAAAAAGATCAAAAATCCAACGGCCAGTACCAGCATGGCATCAACCAGATTGGCGGATCCTGCTGTGGGATCTTCTTCACCTTGACTAGAAAGCATTCGCCGTCTGTGTTTTCGCACCATGTTTCATAACCTCCAGAACTGAATCCACTAATGTATCAAGGTTAGATATGTATTCTTCGTACCATCGTCTTCGAACTTTAGAAACAACATAAGCAATACCTCCAGCAGCCAAACCCACTACTGTAGTATCAAATGCTATAATAATAGCCTGGGCCAGAGTATTTATATCACCCGATCCCAATGCAGCGAGTCCAGGACCCATAGGAATTAAAGTACCCATTAATCCCAGAGTAGGTCCTAAACGAGTTACAATATCTGTTTTTTCTATTCCTTTCATTGCTTTTATTTCTTCATTTTCCACCAGTTTACGGGCCAGTGCCTCACGTGAAGCATCAGGCATATCTTGTGTATTAGCCAAATCAATTAAAATATTTTTTTGGCCTTGTGGAATACCACTTTTCTCCACTACAGCCATAATCTGTTCAGAAGTAGGTGGATGAGAAATCTGCTTAATAATATCTTCTATTTCTTTAGGAGTAGTCTTAATTCGGCTGGAATATTCTGAAATCATCCCACCAAAAGAAATTATAGCATAAGCCATAAAAGCCAAAAGACCTACAATAACTGGTATTAAAAGACTAAGAGAAATTACATGTAAAATACTACCTAACATTTCACTGCCAGGAACTGCTACCATTAAATCACCTCATATTATCATAATAATTGATATTTAAAAAAAAATTGAATTTTTATTTATTAGATTCAATTTTATTATCTATTTTTCATCTATTTTTCAATTAAAGTACTTCTTTTTTTATTTAAGAATATTCCAAGGGCTAATAACCCAAATGAACCTAAGAGAGCCAGCACCATAGTAGTAATGGATGGTATGTCCAGAGGAGTCATTTTTGAACTTAAAACTGAATTTATATTGGGGAGTACTATGGCAGACACCATGAAATAAAGACCAGCAAATAGCATAAAATTACCCAAAAGAACAGGATAAGGTTTTTTCACGAATTTAACAATCGCACCCGAGCTTAGATAGAAAATTGTTATCAATATCATTAAAAACAGTGCAGAATATTTACCAATAGTAGCAGCAGAAAGACCAATTAATGGAGAAACCATTACAATAACCGCAATAACTGCTCCAAAACAGCAAGGGCATGGTGCTACCATAGCCATACATGTCGCTTTAGCCGTATTCTTTTGATTCTGTTTCCATTCTCGAATAGTGTGAAATCCAGCATACATTATAACTGCTGCCATGATTATGGTGATAACTGACGCATACTGCGTAAAAAATCCTTGTACCAGAGACATATAAGCACTGGCCAATGTAGTGATTGCTAGTATTCCTAACCCATATCCGACAATAATTGCAGCTGCCATTTTTTTATTAAGGCCTGCAAATCCCATAGCCAGACCAATCTTTATTCCAAATACCAGTAATACTGATAATACTCCCATTTGCCATAATAAACTCACAATATCCATACTTTCACCTTGATAAAAACTGATATATAATACTTCCTATATAAAACGTATTATTACTTTTCTACCTTATTTTGCCTTTTTAGTAATAACAAATCATGATTAATACTTATTTTTGAAATCGAATCTGTTTTTATTACTTCACTAAAAAAAAAAAGAAAAAGGAAAATGGGTTTTTAAATGTTTTTTCTATAATATCCAACACCGAATAGTCCTAAAAGTCCAATTATACCCAAAATAGCAAAGAATGAAACTCCCGTACTATCCGAGGATCCTTGCGGGTTTTTACTAACTTCATATGCTTTTTGCTGTGAGCTACTGGAACCAGTTGTACTTTCAGATGCAGATGAGTCAGACGATTCCTTAGACTGAGTCGAAGCAGAAGATTGACTATTACTGGAAGAAGATTGACCCTTATCCTCAATAGATGAAGATTGACCATTTTCTCCAGTAGATGAACCACCCTGTGAAGGGGTAGATGGATCATTGGATACTATGCCAATATCTTTACCAGTAGCCGCTTGCATAATCTTAGCATAAGCTTTCAGTGTCGCAGAGGAAGCAGAGGAAGCCTTGGCCACCCACTTATTGAACTCTAAATTAGCACAAGTATGGTGACAACAAACTACTCCATAATCCACCGTAGCTTTGATGTATTCATTGGCCACTGCAGTTTGAGTTGCTGCATCCATAGTAATCATACCTCTTCGAGCAGCTTCCAGTATCCATGCTGCAGTTGAAGCAAATGCATAAGGATTAGCCTTTAAAAGCTGATTTTTAACACTAGAATCAAGTATATAGTTTTCAGCAATAGATTTCCAGGTTGAATCACTAACAGATTCTGGAATAATTGCTTCCCAGGCAAATAAATGACCAATTTCTCTGGCAATTTCATTGGCACCTGAAAAACCTTCATTAAGCATACCTTCTTTCCATTTAGGATTTAAAATCCTTGAATGTATTTCAGTAGACATAAACTGACCTAAAGTCTCAATGCGTGGAGTTCCCCGAGTATTGGCAATGAAAACACTGACATCTTTATTAGAAATACTTTCAGCAGTCATTGTAAGGCCACCTAGATATTGATATACGTCATCATTATCCAGAAGTCCGTAGTTATTGTCTCTCACTTGAATAGTAGCATCAACGTTCTTTAACTGGTTTTTAAATGCATCAATACCATTTAAAGCATATATCCCATTGCCATAAATATATGACATCTTGGAAAGATAAACTTCTATCAAATCATTCTGATCATCCCATCCAGATGTGGAAGGAATCAGTTGAGCAACACCAGTACCATATGCCTCAGCAGGAGGACCAAATATACGTGATCCTGCTAAAATTTGAGCAATAGTAGAATTCATTCCACTTTGGGTATAATTAGCCAAATCTGCCAAGTAGTGTTTGCGTATATAGTTGTTTTCAGCACTTTCTGATAGATTAGCAACTTGTCTGAATGCGTTGTCCAAAACGTTAGTAGTATATGAAAAGGTGTCTCTGAATAATCCACTTATGGTTACCAGCACATCAATTCTAGGGCGCTTTAAATCTGATAAAGAGGTTATTTTATAGCCACTAAAACGTTTACTAGTATCATAAGTTGGTTCTAGACCCATATACCTTAATACCATGGCAATAGATTGGCCCATGGTACGCATCGTCTCAGTAGACCACAATACAATTCCCACAGTTTCTGGATATTTTCCATTTGCGGCATAGTATTGAGCCAGCATTTCATCGGCCATTTGACTTCCAATTTTCCAGGCAGTTGAATCTGGTGCCATACGCGGATCAAATGAATAAAAGTTCAATCCCGTAGGTAAAACATCTTCACCCCTACGTATAGGATCGCCACCTAATGATGGAGAAACAAAAGTTCCATTAAGAACATTTAATAAGTTTTCCATCTCCAAATTGGAAGTAAGTAGTGACCGTAAATAATTCCGATACTCAGTATTATTTCGATTAATCGGATCAAAACTAACAATAGAATCAATCATTTGTTCTAATTCAGTTCCATTAAGGGCAACACCAAATGTATGCAGCCCATATGGAATCAAAGAAGATTCAATTTCCTCTAAATGATGTTCAACCTTATTTTTGATATCTTCAAAACTAGTGGAATTTAGGTCGATATTGAAATCTTCGTTTAGATTTAAGGATTTAATAAGTTCCAATATTTCGCTTTGAAGTACTGCTTTTCTATCAGACTGATCTGTAGAATCATAGCTACTAATTTTATCTTTAAGTGTTGCAAGATTACCATAAAGACCAGAATTAACTATGGTAGCGGTTAAATGGTCAATAATAACTGCATATCCTCGTCTTTTTGCTTGTGTTCCTTCTCCAGTGTTATCCATAATATATGGATATATATTGGGCATATTACCTAAAAGAACATCAGGCCAGTCTTCAATACCCAGCCCTACACTTCTACCCGGAAGCCATTCCAGAGTTCCATGGGTTCCTAGATGAATTACAGCATTAGCTTTCATGGTGTTTTGCAACCACATGTAAAACGCAATATACTGATGTGTGGGAGGTAATGTTGCTGAATGGGCAATAGAAGTTGGGTCTTCACCCCATCCTCTCATGGGTTGAGCACCCACGAAAATGTTGCCTAGCATTATACCGGGAATGACAATTTTTCCATCATAAACCATGACATTTCCGGGAGCAGGTCCCCACTTTGCAATAACTTCATTTTGAAGATCTTGGGGTAAGGTCGCAAACCATTTCTGATAATCACTTAAGGGCATGGTTATGGCCCCAGCATCAACTAGTTTCTTAAGCTCACCTGGAGCCCAGGAACCCACATTGTTTCCAGCAGTTAAAAACAGATTAATTATTGATTCTACCGAATAATTACCATTTACGGTATAACCCGCATCATCCATTGCTTTAAGAATCTGAGATATGCTTTCTGGAACATTAAGATAAGATGCTCCTACACCATCTTTTCCTCCAGCAGCATTGTAGTAAATAAGAGCTATCTTTTTAACAGAATTTTGGAGTATTTGTAAATCTATCCAGTTTACAACCCTGCTGGTGACTCTTTCAATTCGATCGAGTATTGGTGTGTATTTTTTTATACTTATTCCTGTAAAAGAATCAATCTCACTAGATTCAACACCACCCATCAAAATAGGCTCAATACGTCCTTCCATTTCTGGCCAGGCCACTTGCCAGTATACCTCACTGGAAAGTCCTGAAGAACTATTTTCCCAAGTATCCATATCTGAGGCATAAATTGGAGCAAAAACAGGCACATTAAGTTTTTCCAGAATCTCAGCACTGGCCGTGGCATTACTCAATACCATGGTGTATCCCATGCAGCATACCAGAGCATTAATCCGGGATGAATTTCCATTCATGAAAAAACTGGAAAATGCACTGGCTCTTGCAGAATTACTTGAATCACAGATAACAAGCATTACATTCATGCCTTTTTCTTCCAGGCTTCTTAAAAGCGCTTGCAATAATTCGCCGTTTCCATTCATGAAATGAGATTTATAACCCAAGATTCCAACCCAGGGAGCACTTGCATTATATGATCCATTTTGTGAATACCAATTCAGATAATCATTGAAACTGGTAAATGATGCAATAACTGAATCCGGATGGTAAACGAACACTGTAGGATAAGAAACCGGGCTTAAATCCTGAGAAGGGATAACATACATTCCAATTTTTTGAAGTGTTTTAAGCTGGAATCGGCCCATGTTTTCTTCACCCGAGTTATCCCAGTAAATTCTCATTTGTGTATCATTGGAATTAATAGATGAATCATTGTTGAAAGTTGAATTAGATCTTAAAGCCCATATTATGGCATTAGTACCATTAATTAGCTCTTTCACCTTGTTAACCGAACTTACACCAATCATTTCCAGAACAATAATGTCTGATTTCAAGGCAAATTCTTTAATCTCATTTTCAAGGATGGTGTTTCCAGAAGTTAAATCACTGGTAGTGTAAAACTTCAAATTGTAATAGTATCCTTCTTCTCGAAGTTTTCTATTGGAGTAAACCATTGGTTTGGAGTAGGTTGAAGATCCACTCAAAATGAGAAGATTGTAGGCTCTCAAGTTTACTGATGAATAACCGTAGCTTGAATTTGTTGAGTTTAACCAGTTCATTTGTACATTTACCAGTTGAGACAAGTGGCCCAAAGCAGTAACATTGACCTTTAAACTAGTTTTATTACTTTTAAAATTCAGTTTATACTGACTATTCCCAGATTTAGTAACTGAAACATTAGAAATAGAATTTCCATCAGAATCTTTTACAACAACAATTGGCAAATTATTGCCTGAGAGAGCTTCTGGATGCTCTAAAGTAATATTTAAAGCAATTTCTGAATCTATTTCACCCCCCTGTGTAGTGTTTGCTGCAGAAACCGATCCACAGACTATCATTGCGAAAACCATAGCCAAAGCTAAAAAAATCATTTGTTTTCGAATCTTTTCACCTCCTTTAAATTTATAGTACATCCCTTTACAAATGTACTTGAATATAAATCAAGTAAAATTGATATTTATATCTTTCTATTTTTTCAAGTTAACTTTAATTATATTCAAGTAAAGTTTAAATAAAATAAATAAGAATAGAATAATGGGGTTGATGTTGTCATCCTAAACTACCTCCTTACTTAGGAAAGGCCCAAGGGAGATTAATTCTCCCAAATACTATTTTTAAATAAAAAAATCAATATATCATAAAATTAAGGTTTATTAATTAAAAAAGCAATACTTAAAAAATTCTTAAAATAAAAAAACAAAAAATAATTATTTATTAGATATTTTATCTCTAAATAAATATCCTCCACCAGCAATAGCACCAATGGCCACCACTACAGCAGCACCAGTTCCGGGAAAACTTGATCCCGATGATGAACTTTTTGGGGTAGAATTATCAGATCCAGTACTAGTAACCTCTTCAGAAGGATAAAATTGTTTTTTAGTCTTATTATCGTCTCACATCCTAAACAATAATATAAAACCTTCATGAATTTTAATTCTAACAATAATTATTTGTAAATTAATTATATAATACTTACTATTATATTTTTATTATTATTTTTTTAGAAAATAAAATATTTTGTAATAAATCCCTGAAAATTAGCTGATAATTAAAAATTATGTATTTCTATAAGCTGCTTTTAAAAAAGAGGCTGACTCATAATTCAAAATAGTGAAAAAAATAAGGGTAAATAAAGCTTTAAATTCAAAAATAAGCAATATTTATTTTGAAAAATTTAATTATGGGTCAGCCTCAAAAAATAAAAAAAAGAAAAAAGGGTAGATTATAGTTTTTTTAGTTTCTTCCAACACCTTTGAAATATCCGAATCCAATAAGGCCCATAAGAGCAATTAGGCCAACTAAGGCATAAGCATAGTTGTCATTATTCTTAGATGAGCTTTGAATGTTTTTGGAAACTTCATAAGACTTTTGTGAAGACTGTTCACCGGCAGTTGACTGAGATTCTTCACTGACAGATTTATCCTGAGAAGAACCAGAACTGGAACCAGAGCTAGTAGAAGATCCACCACTAGAACCAGAATCAGAACTACCATCAGAACCATCTTCAGAAGGATTACCGCCTTCAGATGGTTTAGCAAGTTCCGGAGCAAACCCTGCAGCCAAAGTTGACTGATAAACAGCATTTTTGAACTTAGCCAGCATATTTGGGTTAATATATTGGGAAGCCCATTTCATCGTAGCTAAATTACCACAAGTACTGTCAGAACAAGCCATACCATTGTCAATAACATTTTGAGCCATAGTATTAGCTAAAAATTTCATATCAGACTCACTGGCCTTCCAATAGCCTTTTCTTATGGAATCCAATAAAACAGCTGCCATAGATTGATGTGAATATGGATTAGCACTATCAAACCATTTTTTCATGTTCAAGTTATACTTGTCTTTGAAGTAGACATCATATGCTTCCTGGAACATGTTGGAATTCACAGAATTATGTGAAGTTACTCTCCAAGCAGCAAGGTTTTTTATGAATTCAGAGAACTCAGCTGCACCGGGAGCACCAGACTGCATCATCTTCTCAATATATTTCGGATTAGTGTAAGTGGATCTTACATCTCTCCAGAGAGATTCGGCCAGTGTTTCCAGTTTGGGGTTGTTGAGATTTTCCGAGTTCATAATATACATCAGTGGCTCCTTACCTGATATTTCTCTTATGGTAAGGCCCAGACCACCAAAGTATCCCATGTAGTCACTGTCACTGAATAAACTATTAGCATTGAAAGTTCGTCTAAATACGACTGCCTCTGTTCCATTGAGATTTTGTTTGTACAAATCTTCAAATAGAATAGAGTTAACCTCTGATCCCTGGAATAGATTTCCAAAGGTGCTGATGTAAGTATCAGCTAATTGACTCTCATTTTCCCAGGACCCACCTGCAAGCAATGCATGCTGCATGGCATTTTTGTGATTACCCTCTTCTTGAGAGAATATTCTTGCCATGGACAGTTTTCTGGCCATATCATCAGAGTATCCCTTTGACTTTAAGTATTGGTAGGTATTTTCTGAATTCTGTTTCACATAGTTTGGCTGAGTATCATTGGCTGCTGCGGCTAATCTAACTGCTTTATCAATGAGATCCAATCTACATCGGAACATGGTCAAGTATAGAGCAGTAGTACTCACCACTACATCAATTCTAGGCCTTCCTAAGTTAGTAATTAACTTAACATCAGTTACAATACTTGGATTTGAGGCATCAGGTACTCGTTCTACACCTAACAGATAAAATATCGCTGCTTCCATTACACCCATATCCTGTTGCGTATGAATAGCCCAGAGCATGAATGATATTTTAGTAGGGTAGTTACCAGTTTTATTCAAGTAGTCATCAATTAAGTCCTGAGCGAGCTTATTACCAATAGCTGTAGCCTCGGCAGTTGGAACTTTCCTAGGGTCAAATGAATAGAAGTTAGTTCCAGTTGGCAGTACATTCGGGTTATTAATTGGATCCCCAGAAATACCTGGTGGGATATATCTACCATTTAATGCCCTGAGAAGACCTGTCATCTCATTGGTACATTTATTGATATTTTCAGCGTGTACTAAAGCCTTGTTTAGATACGTGGTCATTTGTGGAGATGTTGAACCAAGAACTGAAATTTGAGCTTGATTAACATTCATTCCCTCTATCAATAACTTCTTAAGTATTAACTGAACCTGTGTATCAGATAGATTATTGGCTTTCATATAATCTCTGAAACCAAACCCAAGCAAAGATTGAACTAGATTGGTAAGCTCATCTCCCTGAGGTGGCTGTCCAAATACATGCAATCCATAGGGTATGAATTCTGATTCTATATCATCCAAATACGCGTGCACTTTTCCCAGGAACTGGTCAAAGTTAGTATCGTTGATTGTGGTTAAGTTCACTCCAATATCTTCATTGATTTTTAGGTCCTTTACTAATTGTAAAATACTTGTCTTTAGTTTAGCTTTGGTTTCGGCATCAATATTAGGGGAATTGTATTCTGAAATTTTGTCGTTGAGTATGGTCAAATTACCGTATAGTCCTGAAACAGTTAATGATGGAGTTAAATGGCTTATCATTAGTGCTCCTTGACGTCTTTTTGGTAACATACCCTCACTACCTTCTACAGTAAATGGATATATCACTGGAATATCCTGACTTACAATAGCTGCCCAGCAGTTATCTATATCCAGACCAGGCCCAGTTTTTCCAGGTAGCCATGCTACAGTACCGTGCCTTCCCATGTCAATAATTGCATCTGCCTTAAAGTCGTTCTTTAACCAGAAGTAAAAGGCCAGATATTGGTGAGTAGGTGGCACACTGCCTGCATGATACATGGCATCAATATCCTGGTTATAACCACGTGAAGGTTCAGGTGCTAAAATTACATTACCATATTGGATAACTGGGAGAACCAGATATTTTACACCATTTTTAGTGTAAGTCATTATGTCACCTGGTGGTTCACCCCACATATCAATGACTTCTTTTCTTTTGGCGGCATTGAGTTTATTAAACCAATTCAAGTACTCATACTCAGGAACCAAGATCACTGGATTATTTTTTACCAGTTTTTCTAACTCGCCTGGAGCCCATAATCCTACATTCAAACCTTGATTACGGATTAAATCCACTAAAGTATTGTTAGTCGGTAGGTTATTGGTTCCAAGGTCGTAACCACTGTCTTTAAGAGCCTGTAATATACTGCTAATACTGTTGTATACATCCAGGTGTCCTGCTGTTGCTCCCTGGTCTTTACCAGTTCCGTGCCAGTAAATTATTGCTATTTTTTTATCACTATTGGATTCGTACCTGAGGTTAATCCATGCTATGGCACTATCCACCAACCAATTTATCTGGCGATCAATTGGTTTGAACAATGTAATAGTGTATGGCAAGTACTGGGGCATTTCTTCCTGCGTGGAAATTATGATTGGATCAAACATCCCATCAAGTTCAGAAGGAACAATGGTACTACCTAAGGTACTTGCTTGCATTCCCTGTGTGCCATTTAGCCAACTTGAATAGTTCCCGAAATATTTATAGGCTTTTATGATAGGAACATCCAGTTTTTGGAGGTCTAATTGAGTATCATTGTACGAGCTGTTGGAAGTCCAACCAAACATTTTATAATGGATTATTAAATCCACAGCGGATTGATTATTCTGTAGTAGAAACTTATTGATATTTGGGGTTCCACTATGCGGATAGAAATATGGTATCACATTATAACCCTTATTTTCAAAAGCGCGGATTAAAGAATCCATTGTGGCCATATCAGTGCCTGAATACTCAGACTGACTGAATAAAATCCCTACAGTAGGTTTTCCTGCCTTGAATTGATACCATGTTTTATAATCATCCAAACTCGCAAAAAGCTTATTTGCATCGGGATGGTATATGGCTTCACTGATTGAATAGATTGGTATTTGGGGTGTTCCCACATTTAATCCGAAAAATTTCACTCCAATGAATTTAAAGAGTTCTTTTCCATTGGCATAGTTAATGTTGGACCAGTAATCTCTCATCCACTGGTACTGTGAATTCCCATTAGCAATAATTACTGCACTATGAATGCTAATGGCATAATTTATAGTCATTACTGTGGGAATTCCATTTGCTGCTGATTGATTCATCAAAGCTGCTACACGGTTACAGTAGTCATTATTTTTTAGTCCGGATGCTAAATAGTCCACAAAAACCATATCATAATCAGTTATATTGACTGATTGTGGAAGATTTCCTGCAGTATAAGTATAGAATGTAATGTTTAAAAAATCACAATCTTTTATAGCATCAAGGAATCCAGGTTTAACAGAGTAAACAATAATCAACACTTTAGGTTTTCCCATCTCAAAATTAGCATTACCACTTAGATTCTTATTTTGATTATTTGAATCCGAATCAACATTTACCAGTTTTGTAGATGATTTATGACCATCATGGCTGGCGGTGATATTGAATTGGGTATAATTACTTAAAAATTTGAGCTCGTATTTACCTTGGTTGTCTGTTTTAGTCTTTGATATATTGTTTCCATTGTTTGAAGCAGTTACATCTACTCCTGCAAATGGTTCTTTGGTAACACAATCCAGAACCTGACCAGAAATAACAATTTGGGAATTGTTCTGATCACCTCCAGTGTTATTCTCTGTTGCGGATACTGCTCCGCACATTGCAATGATGAAAAATAAAGTCGTTACTAGTAAAATTACGTTTTTTTTCATCTTTTCACCTCCTTTACGTTTAATCAAAATAAATTGAACTTACCAGTATATAATAATAGTTATTAATTAAATATTATTACATTTTTTAATATATTTTAAATTTAGTAATAAAATAATTAAAAAAATAATACTTTTTGAATAAAATCTAAATTTAAATGATTATTATGTCCTTAAAAATAAATTCTACTCCTAAAAAGTAATATCTATAAAATCAGCACTAAAAAGGCAAAAGTATTAATTATAAAATAAAATCTTTAAAAAAATTAAAAAAGAAGAATAATTCAAAAATTAATCAACTTAACTTCTTCTTCATCCAGAAAGCACCCAGGCCTAAACCAGCCATAATACCAATTAAAAGACCAGCCAATAGTGGTGTTAAAAATCCAGTGTTATTATTGGAAGATAAAAGAGTTAATCCATTTTTTATATCCATATCATCCCCAGAACTAACAAATATCCGGTTAGACACACTAGGGTTTTTAGCTAGGAAATCATTGACCGTATCTTGATAGGCCACTGCCAGAATTCTCTTATTGGAGTTGGTTAAAGCATGTTCTAACTGATGGGTGACCTCATCAGATGATTTAAATTTGTAAACCTTAACCTCAACTCCCATTTCATCCACCACTTTTTTAGCCAGCACTCCGGTAGAATTATCTGCAATGACAATGGTTGATTGATTAGTGACATCTATTCCATGGGCACTGACCGCAGAGATCGTTCCTAAAAGAATAAATAATAAGCAAATTACTTTTATTTTCATTTTAATCCTCTTTTTAAATTTTATCCAATTTTAACATTTCAGGTTTGACTTTGGAGATAAATGATATGATAGCAACATTGGCTAGCCCTTCAATAACCGCAATGAATAGATAAAATGGTATTAAAGTGGTCATTAACATTTCTAAAGTAGCAACTCCCGCCAGTATTAAAATAATAGCATTAGTAATCGTGGCCATTATTATACCCATTAGAGTACCCGCGAAGATGCTTAATCTTTCATCAAGATCATAGGTTAGTTTGTAGAATAAATAAGTGGAAATACTCATTACCACACCCATAGCTAGTACATTAGCTCCCAGAGTGGTTATTCCACCCATCCCTAAGAAAAGGAACTGCAAAAGCAAACATAAAAAAGCTACAGCTATGCCTGTTAAAGGGCCCAGTAAAATAGCTACTAGGGGTATCAGGAAAAAGTGCATAGGGATGCCAAAGGGAGATGGTATGGATAAAGAAGATACTACAACGGTCACCGCGGCAAAAATTCCCGTATTTATAATCAGTTTATCTTTTTGCTCGCTTTTGGATATTTTAAAAGCATAAAATGCTAAAGGTATAATGGCTAAAATCCAGTAAATCACTGCTTGCCACAAAGGTATAATTCCATCAGGTAAATGCAAAATTTAATCCTCCTATTAGTAAAATTAATGTGAAAAAGATAGTTTTTAGTTTTTTTTAAATTTATCTGATAAATTATTAAGAAAACCGTCCAAAATGGCCCAGCTTCAATATTAAAGCCATTCCTCCAAATCCAACAATAAATACTCCCACCATAGTTGCAATATTCCATGGCATGTCTGATGAGGTCGAAGTTGAATTATTTTGATTATCAGATACTTCTTCTACCCTTGTGGAATTAAAATCATTATTTTCAGAATCCGTATCATTAGATCCACTATCGGTAGATTGTGTGGTAGAATCACTGCTTGAATCCGAGTTTCCAGTGTTTTTGTTGCTGCTAGTTGTCTTTTTAGTATTTTTATTATTAGTATCAGAATTTTGATTTGATTGGCCTGAATTATCGTCGGTAACTTCTTCTGGGGGATATTCCTCACCATGTCCTGGGTGAGCTACTGCTATGCCACTGCCAACAATAGCCATAATTATAAAAGTCATTAATATTAGGGAATTTGTTGTTGTTTTTTTAATAAAATCACATCCATTAATATTCAAATAAAAATAAATCATGAAATTCTTCAATCTTGTTTAAAAAAATAAAAAAAGAAAAAGGGGAGATTATTTAGTTTTTACTACGCATGAAACCGAATCCAACTAATCCACCAATAGCTAAAATACCAACTAAAGCATATGCCCAGTTGTTATTAGAATCTTGTTTGGTTGAAGATTTTTCAGATACTTCATAAGATTTTGCATCAGCTGGTTGAGTAGTAGTCTCAGAAGCTGCACTAACAGAGGTAGGACTTACACCGACAGATGTAGGGCCATTGTCATTAGATCCGCCATTATTGGATCCGCCGTTATCGGAGCCACCATTATTGGTAGATCCACCATTATTAATCACATGAGTCCCGTTATTGTTGTTCTGAGTACCATTCTGACCATTTTTAGCTAATAACTCTGCTAATGATTTTTTAGGCCAAGACTTCAATTTTTCCAAAGCATCACCCTGTTGTAGTGCATGGTACTGATCTTCAGTAATGTAATTATCTTCTGATTGTACAATACTTAGTGGAGTAGCAATATAAGGACTTGATTCTCCATTATACATGGCTATAAAAGCTGCAATCTGAGCTTCTCTTTTTGCTTCATCAGTAGTAAGACCTGTCAAATCATAAGTAGGCCATTTGAAACTGATAATAGCAGTTTTTCCAGTTTTAGTAACCGGATCCCATACCACTATTACTCCTTCTTCAGTTCCACCAGGTAAATACTCTGATGCAGTTTCGTCGTTGGTCATTCTCTGATTCATATAACTTCCCATTCCAGGAGATACACCAAGTAAGTAAATCAGACTGTCATCCTTACAGTATATACTGGAAGCAGTCCAGAAGTAGCTCTGATTACCACTTAATGGGAAATTCTTCTGTATATAATCAGTTATAAAGAATCCAGGCTGTACTCCAGGACATGCATGGTTGTGGAATAGGAAAGTCATTAGCTGGTCAAAGGCCGGGTCATTTCTCCAGGCATTAGCAATACTCTGAATATTGGCCCAGTTACCATCTGGAATAACAAATTTACTCAGATTACTTACCTTGGTAGCGTTGTTCAAGGCCTTTGGCCCTATATCATTTACCTGACTACCATTGGTATTGGTACCCACAAAGAATGTATTGTTGTTAGGGTTGTATCTGAGGTAAACATTACTCATAGTAGTTCCATCAAGACCTCTTAACACGAAGTTGAACCAAAGTGGTTTCCATATTCCCATGTGAATTGGTAGTAGAGTAGATCTACTTAACCTTGAACCTAAGATATCATATATACCATCCCAGGTGGCTTCGGTGGTTTGTCCATTGAGGTAGACGTAACCGGCAGAAGTCAAGACAGCAAGGTCCATGTCCTCTTTTTCCAAATCAATACCTAGTTCATTTTTGAAGGTCTGTTTGGCCAGACTAGCAGCGTCTATACCGATCTGTTTAATCTGATCATAAGTTAACTGACTGGTGTTAGTAATGTTGTTAGAACGGGTGGCATTGGTCAGGTTAAGGCTTTTAATGTAATTAATATCCAGTCCATGTGCGTTCTGCATAACAAAGCGTACGGTACCATTGTTAGTTGCATTTTCAGGGTTATTTTTCGGGTTAGGGAAAGTAACATTAGCTGCTGTTCCTAAAAAGTAGTAAAACTGTTCTTCGGTTAAACCGGTAAGTTCATAATAGAATTCAACTAATTGAGTCGGATTACTTTTAATCTTTTTAAGTAACCATGTATTGTATTTCAACTCTTCTAAACTACCAGAGGAAGTAATTCCAGTTTCGGTTTGGAAAGCTGTTTTGAGCTTTGCTTTATCATAGCTCATTACTACAAGATCACCAGTTCCTGCAACATTTACCACATAGGATTTTGATCCGTCAGTGTTGGTTACCACTTTGTAAGTGGTATCTGTCCAGCGGATGAAACCTAACATGTTTTTGGTTGCACCGGTAGAAGTAGTGTCAAATCCGGAGTATCCACCTTTACCGGGAGTTGCATCTAAAAAGTACATAACTGCATCATCATCAGAGTCACCAGGGACACCTAAGATTTTGTAGGAAGTTAAATCAGCAGAGAACCAGTTCCTCCAGAAGTGGCCTGTTTAGGCGGGTAGTACTGCAGTAATGCTTTGGTAATAGTGTATCCACCAAGAGTTCCTTCACAAACGTGACCGTGGAAAGCAGCTTCTCTTAAAACATCAGCAGGAGCTCCAGCAGCCCATGCATTGGCCAAACTAGCAAAGGAAAATCCATTTTCTGATGTTACTTTCTGAACGAAAGTGTTCCATTGTGCTTTTGTCATGTTCTCTGATATGGTACCAGTGTAAACCGGAGTGGTTGATCCATTTCTAAAGACCACAACTTGCAAATTGGTTCCTTTTTTGGTTATAAATGCAAAGTCCACTGGATCTACAGCAGTTTGGCGTAGCATTAGAACATTATTTTTACCATAGCTGAATTTACCATTTCCTGCATTTAATATGCCTTCAATGCAGTCTTCACTGGTGACACCATTGAGTTTTGGTACACCCGCAGTGGTAATGGCCAGTACACTATCTGCACTGGAAAAATTCAAAATCTGATCTGCTTTACTGGTTACTTCTCGGCCCAATTTGTAATTGGCAGTGGCCATCATATTGAAAGTAGAACTTCCATAAAGATTAGGGTCACTATCATTGTTGGGATCGAAGAAAACTCCAACTTCCTTGGTTTGAGTAGTATAGCCTGAAGCAGCAACAGTTACATTAAATTTTGTTCCATTAACTGCACCAGGATATAGGAAACTCAGTTTATAACCTTGGAAAGCCATATCATAAGTTTTATTGTAAGCTATCTTGGTACCATTGTTATCTTTAACAGTTATTTCTGGATTAATAGAATTATCTGAAGAATATTCATAGCCAACTTTAACTCCAATTATAGGGTCTATTACCGTTTGATTATCAGATACAGTTGATTGAACATCACTGTCATTACCTCCTGTACTTGATAAGTCTTCTGCAGACACTGTTCCACATATACACAGTGTCAAAAGAACTGCAAGAGTCATTAATACTATTTGTCTTTTAATTCCTTGTTTTTTAATACTTATCACCTCCTTTAACATCTTTTAAGCAGTTTACACATACTGCTAAAATAGATTGTAGTAATACCATTTATAATATTTATGTTATTACAAATCTAATTAAATCGCAAATATTAGTAATAATATTAAAATAAATAATACAATAATATGGTAAAAAATCAAATTAGTAATAATCAATTTAAAAGTCTAAAAACAGTTTTAAAAATCTATGAAAGCTAATTAAAGGTTTATTAAAGTTTAATTCATTGAAAAAAAGTTATAATATGGAAATAAATAACAATAGTTATCTAAAAACATTAAACGTAATAACATCGATTCATGAGATTAATTAAAAATAAAAAAAGGGAGGTTCCAATAGGGAGTCAATCCCTACTGGAAGAGGGAATAAATTGGCGAATATAAAATATCATACAAGTGCCAAATTTATTGTGACAAATATGGATTGTTTAGATAATTATTTAACACTTTCTATTTATTTATTATTATTAACTTTAGGCATTAAAATAAAGAAAAAGTAATAACAAGTATTGGAATATAAAATAGGACATCCAATAATAAAGGCTGAGCGAAAGGATTGTTATTAGATGTCCATATTTATATTAAGTCATACCAAAGATGACCGAGCAGTGGAGGAAACAATGCCCAATTAATAGAATGTCAAAATAGTATAAATACTTTTTGGAAAATAAGTATTACAAATAGGGCTAAAACATTTATAATCGTATTAAATCCTTTAAAAGAAAATTGAAAAAAAATAAATCTAAATAATATAATAAATAACAGCAGAAAAAAATCAAGATGAAGAATAATACAAACTTAATTGATTTTAATATATTAAATATAAGAATAAAGTTAAAAAAATAAACAATAAAATTTAATTCAAAATAGAACCATATCAAAGGGGGAGGGGTTTGTTAACCCCAATCTAATTAAGATAATAAAATATATAAAGTTAATTATTTTTATAAAAAAAGTATTACTTAAAAATAAATAAAAAGAAATCTATAAAGGAATATACTAAATAAGAAATTATTATGTCCTGAAATTAACATCCAAAAAAGGCTCAAGAACTTCAAAAGAATGTTCAATGGCCTCATCAACAATATCAGGATTCACTGCAGATAGATCGTCCAATGAAAGATCTATGCTAATGTCAACATCAAGTTTTTCTGCGTAAGAAAGTTCAACCTTAATATCAAGGTCATTAATCTCTTTTTGAGAAACTTTTTGTGAAATAAAATTTTGAGCAGAAGAAGAAATAAAATCAGATATCTGGTTTAAATCTTCTTGCGTCAAATTTTTGAGCTTATTTTTCAATTAATTACATCCCAGGAGTTATTCCAGCACCTTGCATGGCTTCCTGTATGGAAGCTTGCATCTCTTGGAGTTTGCTCATAACTCTTTCTTCTTGACGGGAAATGGTTTTTTCTCTAAGTTTAAGAGTTTCCACCTTATCTTCCAGTTCGGTGTTGATTTCAGTTTTATCAACTTTGACCAATAGATTTCCAGCAGATTTATAAACATCAGCCTCATCATCAGCTTTTTTGAGTTCTTCTAATGCTTTTTGGGTTTCCTGAATTTGTACTTCAACAGTTTGTTTCTGCATGGAGATGGCCTGAGCCTGTTGTTGTAGTTGTTGGAATTGAGATAGTTGGTGTTGAATATTTTGTGGTACTTCCATTTTTTCACCTCATAATAATTTAGAATGATTTTAAAATATTAATGCCATTTAATCTATTGATTCATAGATCATTATATATTTCTAAATTAATTTTATAAATTCATTTTGGAATCTATTAATTGAATTAATATAAAACTATATCACATTTATATTATATCAATAATCCTCTTTTTGAAGGTCCAAAACATCTAGAGATAACATGATCCATTTAATAGAAGAATTTAAAGATGCTCTAAAAGAAGCTGAATCTTTAGACTTAATTTTAAGGAAAATAGACTTCCCTTTAACTAACATCTCCATTGAAGAACGTTGTGAAGGAGAACTGATGATTTCAGGGTTAACTGAAGTAAATACTACTTGGGCTTGTAAATTGCTATCAAGTACTATCTCAATTTCACTTTCCACAGACTTTAATGGAGTATTCTGAATCAAAATACAATCTCCAGATTATAATTAATAATAGATTTAATTATCAAATAATCAATCTTTTGAACTATTTTCAAGCTTAAAATTCTTAATAAAAATTTTAAATCCAGTGCAAATGCCTTTTTTATCAAAAACATCTAAAATAGCCTTATAATCTTGTTTTGAATCATTAGATTTGGAATCTTTGATTGTTATAAGATTTGATTCTTGAAAATCTTCAAAATCCAAGTCATTTTTATCTGCTTCAGATTCAAAATCATTTACTGTTTTTAATTGAAGGATATCCCCTAAAATGGCCATTTCTTCAAAGTCACATTTAAATGACAAATCCTCTTTTTGAATATTGATTCTTTTCTCAGGTAAGGCCACATTTATTGTCATAGAAATAATTTCTAATCCGTCCTTATTAAAAAAGGTGATCTTACTGGGATTGCCATTATACTCAAAAACAACTGCCAAATAGGAATATCCTAAATTGGCTGCCTTTAAAAGAACGTCCCTCATACTCATTTTACCACGATTAGTGTATTCAGAAATGAAAACACGATTTAAATACTGGCAAAAAGATCTGGTACGTTTAGAAGGTTTTCTTGAAGTTGTAATTAACATAAAATCTCAGATAAAATAGTTAGAATAAAGAGGGTTAATAAGGATTAAAATATTAATAATTACCTTATCTTCCTTTTATAGTCCTTTTAACAGTGGGAACTTCTTTAAAGAGAATTCTGTATCTGCATCTAGGACATTTATTTTCCATGTACCCTTTAGGGTCAATTATAGCTCCACATTCAGCACATTTATACAAATCATGAACCTCCAATAATCCGTTTTATGTTTCTGGTAGCGGTTTTACCCATAGGAGTAACAGGTACGTATGCTCCGCCAGTGAAGACAGCGCCACACTTTCTACATTTCCATATACAACTGCTAACTCTTTTAACAGCAGGTCGATCACATGTAGGGCATACATGTTTCTTTTTCATGTTTTCTTCGATTTGTTTTACAGTTCTTTTGGCTTTACGACCGTATCTTGCACCAAATCTTCCTGTAATACCAACTTTTTTGGTTCTTGCCATTTGAATCACTCCGAGTAAATTTTACAATTTATAAATGATAAGCCTCAAACTCATCATCAATTCCCAAATAAATGGGAAATGAATCACTGAATTAGTGATTAACACTGAAAAACTGACAATTTCTGAAATTAATTGCAGTTACTATGATATAAAATAACCTTTCTTTTGTTAAATAGTGATATATAGAGTTAATAAGTTCTATATAACAGCTAAAAAAGTAAAAATTACTTTAGTATCGTGAATTAGTTTATTATGCCAATATTAAATGATCGACAAAATAATTTAGTAATTTAAAATTTAATTAAAGAAATATATAAATGTTAGGTTTAAAAATTGAAATTGATGGTTAATTATGGTAAATATTCCATCAATTCTTTAGTTTTTTCCTCAGTAATTTTTACAGCATTCATTATTTCTTCTTTAGTTAAAGGAGTTGCTCCACCTTTTTGAAGGGCACATATATTTCCAGATTCAGTCATACCAATGGAAAGTCTAGCAGAAAGGATTTCCTCTTCTGCAAGAGAAGGATCCAAAACCATCTGTTCACCAATTTTAGCAAAAGTACACATTAATGCCTTTTCTCTAATTGGAAGAGGTTCCTTGTTTTCATAGTCAATAACTATTTCATCATCTACCATAGTGGCCTTGGGAATCCTGGTATTTAACAAAGCAGCAACTGCACCTAAAACCGCAGCATCCATTAAATTTCCATCGTAATCAAGTATGTGTAAGTCAATAAAAATCATCCAAACCTTCTTTCCTTCAATCAGGCATAGCTTTTCCAGGTCCACCATCTGACTTTCTCTGATACAGCGGTCTGTGACCCGGGCTAGCTCCACAGATTTTTCATCCGGAGGTCCTGGTTCAAATTCTGGTGCTGCCATAGGTAGTAATTCAGAATTAGTCATTATAACCCCAACATTAGGAGTATCAGGGAATGGAGAACCTAGTTGAGATTTAGTACCTACAATAATCTGAGAATTTCCAATCTTAACCCTGGCAGAGCCTTCAGCTTTAGAAATTACACCAGTTTCCAGTGAAATTTCACGATATTCATCCAAAGCTCGGCTATCCGGACGTTCTAAATTATTGATAAGGTCAGTTATACTTTTGCGAGTTATTTCAGGAACAACATTCATTTTACTCACCATACCTTTTCTTTAAGGCATCTTGCTGAACTTTACTAATGGCTTGGCATCCTTCTACTGCAAGATCAATTGCTTTTTCGAATTCTCCAGCATTTAAACTACCATCACTTTGTAAAAGAGTAATTTCCCCACTGCGTGGCATGATAGCAACGGGTACATCAGCTTGACCTTCTTTATCTTCAACTTCTGAAAGATCAAGAACAATTTGGTCGTTGACTTTACCAGAAGCACAGGCCACAACCATGTCTTTCATGGGAATACCTGCATCTGCTAGAGCCACTGATGCTGCAGTTATCCCTGCACACCGAGTTCCACCTTCTGCCTCTAATACTTCAATGAAAATATCAATTAAAGCTCTTGGATATTTTTCAAGAAGTATGGATGGTTGGAGGGCCTCTGCAGTCACTTTAGAAATTTCCACCGATCTTCTATCAGGGCCTGGTCTTTTCCTATCATCTACTGAAAATGGAGCCATGTTATATCTACAACGGATATAGGCCCTATCTGGGCGTTGGAATCTGCGAATATGCGATTCTTTTGGACCGTAAACAGCCACAAGTATTTTATTTCCACCAAATTCTAAATATGCTGAGCCATCAGCTCTTTCTAAAACGCCTGCTTCAATTTTCAAGGGACGTAATTCATCAAAAGCTCTTCCATCTTCCCTTGATTTTGCCCCTAAATTAGTATCTTCTGTGATGATAATAATCACCTCTTAAACTGATTAAAATTAAATTTAGATTCAATTATTTTACGAGGGAGAGAACTTTTCTCATCTTTTGGAGTTTTTTCTTCAGTAGATTCATCTGAATCTTCAGATTTTTCATCTACTTCATCTTTTTCCTGCGCTTCCTTCTCTTCTGCGCTTTCTCCCTCTTCAGCATCGTCTTCATCTTTATGGACATTTTGCTGAGTTTCCTGATCTTTTTGACCAGATTCTAATTGATCTTCTTCTTGGCCTTCATCTTCTTCAATTGCAGATTCATCCGATTCAGATTCTTTTAAATCAGTATGCTCCTCATCGGGTTTGTTGCCCAATTCAGTTTCCAGTTTATCTTCTACTGATTGAAGAATTTCATGGTTATCATCAGATTCAACCTTTTCACCCGTTAATTCAGCCAGTGAATCTCGTACCCTATCTGTCAGTCCAGAAGTGTGGGCCTGCTCTTCAATCATTTTTATGACTTTCTCAGCAATTCTTTCCATTTCTGGCTGTCCTTTGACCCATACCACACCATTTTGACCAACAACAATGTCACAGTGAGTTTTATCCTTGATCATATTAATCATGGATCCTTTTTTACCGATAAGTCTAGGTACCTTAGTAGGAGTGATATAAACTAATATTCCGCCCTTAAATTTGCCTAATCCACGACCTTTTAATCCAAGTTTGACCTTTTTAACTTCATCAACATCAATTACTCTCAAAAAAAGGACGTCCCCAACATCAAAGACTTTTTCAAGTTCCCTTTTTTCTTTTCCAAATACTTCTGATGCTGGTAAAAGACCAGAGTAAGGTGAATTAATATCTAATCCCCACATAGAGAATCTTATGTCATTGATTTCTCCAATAACCACATCCCCTCTTTTAGGAAGGTATTTACTTTGTAGCGGAATTACACTAATTTTCTTATTTCTAATAGAAACTAAGCCTACTACCGAAGAGCATATTTTATTTTCTTCCCTGAAAGTTCCTCGACCAGCGTGAAAATCGTCTTCCGCCAGCACTTCACCAGGAACTACAAGGTCCTTATCTTTTATTAATATCACATTATGCCTCCTTTTCTATATGAAAGCCATATGAGAATAGGAAAAAGAAGAAGTTTATTTAATAACTTTGGTATCCACATTCCCGCCTGTGAGTTCACTCATTTTTTGATGGAAACTATCTTGCAGGCCTCCAGGTATTTCAACCACAGCTATCCATGATCCATCTTGCTGCCATTCCTCTTTGTATATTCTTCCAAATTTAGATATGGCTGTATATGCGCCACCGGCAAATTCACCAGGCATCATAACTGCCATTTTCACCTTTTCAAATCTAATTGGAATTTTAATCCGAATAGCTTTCAGAACAATATTTATCTGCTCATCAACAGTTTTAAATGGATCAATATGAACTTTTGCTTCTTCCATGGCCTTTTCAATTCTCTTTGGTGGATGAGGAAAGCCTGTTTGAGGATTAATAGCCTCCCTAGCTATTTTAGCAACAATTTGTTTGTGCTTATCCTCTAGCATTTCCCTGCGCTGTTGGGCAGTGAGCTGGATTTGTCCCTTCTGAATAATTAACTCTGCAACTTCCAAGGGATCCGTGCTCTGAAATACTTTAAGCATACCTTCCTCAGACGCTTTATCACCCTTTTTAGCATCTTTAAAAATTTCTTCCACTGCAAGAACTGTTTCTATTTCTATCCTAGATTCATTAGATCCTTTCTTATATTCTGCAGAAAGATCAGGATCCACAAAAATCTCGAATCGTTCCCCATGGGATTCCAAACGGGCAATAACTGCATCTTCAAGATTAACCATGTTTTTTACTCCTCTTCCTCCTTCTCTTTTCTGATGAGAAGTTCTTCTACATGATCTTTAATTTCTTCTTCAGATAATTTCCTGTATTTTTTGTCTTTAGCATCAATAACAGCTATTTCAACACTTTCAGGAGTTGTTTTTCCTTCAGTGGCTTCGTAAACAGCATCTAGAGCAAGTTCAATTGCATCTGTAAGAGTAATGTCTTCTTCATATTTCTTTTCAAACTCTTCCATAGCCACTTGTCTTCCAGCACCTATAGCTGTAGCTTTGTACTCTATTAGTGCACCACTAGGGTCAGTTTCAAATAATCTGCATCCTTTACCATTAACTCCGCCTATTATTAAAGCGGATCCAAAAGGACGCACCCCACCATGCTGAGTGTACATCTGTTTCATGTCACAAATCTTTTTAGATAGTGTTTCTACACGAATAGGTTCATTATAGGTTATTCTGTTAACCTGAGCTTCTATTCTAGCTTTTTCAATAATAGCTCTAGCATCTGCCACCAATCCTGATGTAGCAGCGCCAATGTGTTGGTCGATTTGGAATATCTTTTCAATTGATTTAGGTTCGACCAGTTTGCTTGTGGGTCTTTTATCCACAACAAGCACTATTCCTTCGCTTGATTTAACACCTAATGAAGTTGTACCTCTTTTGACAGCTTCTCTTGCATACTCAACCTGAAATAGTCTTCCATCTGGACTAAATACAGTAATGGCCCTATCATAACCTGCACTTTGAAGTGGTTGCATATGTATACCTCTCTTTTTTATCTTATTTTATGAATGTGATTTCTTATTTTTTAGTGACATTTAATTGATTTTAAAATGCTCAATTTCTTTATCAAGACTTATTTTCAAATCAATTTAATAATTTATTAATACTGTGTATTTATGTTAGGGTCTGGATTTAATAAACTTTTGTGTTGCAGAATGAATGGTTCCAGATAAACCCAGAGTGTGGAAAACTACTTTTTTTCCACGGAAATTTGTTACTAATGAAAGAGAAGCCCTAACTTTTTCTTCATCTCCCCTATTACAATGCAATATACCTTTTATAATAAAATCATTACCTTTTTGACCACAGTCCCATTTTCTCATGAGCCATAGTCTGAATCTACTTGTTTCAGATTCACCATAGAGTTCCAGACACGAATTCCAGATTAAATTGACTAATTCATCCCTAGTTATAGATTTTTGGCAAATCAATTCAAATGCAATATACCTTTTTGAACCTCTAAGTGTAGGAGGTAATATTTTAAGTTTCATGGATAATCATCTTGTTATATTAAATATTCTTATAAAAGTACAAAATTGGCTAGAAAATTGATTAATTGAATATAATAATAATAATAATAATAATTTAATTTAATTTAATTAATTGTCTGGTTAATTGGCAACTTTCTTGGCCCCAACAATAATAATGTCCTTTCTCTGATTATTGAAATCAACTATATTTTTTGGATTGTTAGAAATAGCTAAATTCACTTCATTTTTACTCAATCCAAAACACTGGCTGAGTGCATTTAAATCTTTAGGTTTTCTCAAATCATAAATAGAAACCGCTCCACTGCCAATAATTAGTGGAAATTTAAATTTCTTTTGTAATTTAACAATTTCCTGAAAATGCGCCATTATTTTAGATCTAATAGGTGATCTGGCCCTCAGTATGTCGCAAATATTTAATTCAATTGCTACATCATTATTAGCAGCCTCTTTAGCAAGAACATGATTAATTCCACAATCCCTACGCTTATAATATGGTCTTGAAAGAATATCAAGCTGAATATTTTCACATGCAGCACGATTTATCTTTAAATCACCACCAACAGCCATTAAAATATTAGTTTTTTTTCTAGAACTTCTAATCTGCCTTTTTAGATCTTCCGAATTTTTCGGGAAAATTTTAATTCCTGGAAAAATCTTAAAAGTTTTCTCAAAATTTAAATTATTATCTGAATTAGAATCTAGATTATATGCGGAATTAGATACTGGATTAGAAACAGAATTAGAATCCATAGTTGGTTCTGAATTAATCTCATTTTCAATTTCGGTTAAATATTCTTTTGATTCCTTATAATCATCTTTAGAATATAATAAAGAAACACCAGAGTATCCCAATCTTTTTGCTTCAAAAATTAATTTCTTATCAGAGTTATAATTTCTTCCCTGTAGGTGAAAATCGTAAAATTTCAATTTAATCAGATAATTCCCGGACAATTGCCCCTTTGTAAAATTTAATTAATAATATTTTAATGAATTGAATATTTTATAATTTAAGATTTATAATTTAATGATAATTTAAATTAGTGATTAATTAATAAATTTAGAGTAATATCAATATAATCAATATAATTAGTTGAATATTAATTAAGTTAATATAAAATCAATACAATAATTAATCCGTTTCAAATATTTGGTGAGCTATTCTAATGGCCACATCTTTTTTAGCAGGATAGGCTGCAATTTTTATTCGAACGTGTATAGAATCACCATGTCCTACCACTTTCCAATTCCCTTTTAAAGCTTCCTGCTTATCAAATCTAAGAAAGAAATTTCCATTATCATCCATTTTTTTTTCAAAATCATAGGATATTTTTATAATATCTTCTTTATTCATTTCTCGAAGTTTTTGAATAAATTCTTTGATTTCCCGTTTTTTAGTTATTTTTTGACTTAAAATTGTAACTGGATTGAGATAATAACCTTCTGTATGTTCTATTTCAGGTTCAGCCCGGGAAAATATAGTCTTTAATGACTCTTCAACCTTTTCTGGCCTTTCAGTACCTTGGATAAAAACCCTATATGAAATATTGTGGATCATTTTAATCAACTTGAATCAGGAAATTAATAAATAAGAAATTTTAATAAGTTAAATTATAACTCATTTTAGCTCATTTACGGAGATTATTACTTTTAATTTTCAAATAGTAATGAATAAATAGGTTTATTGATAATTAGAACAGAAGATTGGTTTTTTTTATAAAACTGATATTCTATGAAAATAGTATAATCGATAATTAAGATAAAAAAAGAGGAAAAAGTAAGAAATCTAAAAGATTATCTTAATTTTTCAGCACCTTTTCCTTTATTACGGAGACCTCTGGACTTTTTACCTTGACTGGTTAAGCCACGGAAAGCCCGTCCGGTGTGTTGTTTTTCACAGATCCAATTGATTTTAGGATCACTTTTAATAACAGGATGGTTAGGGTCAACTAAAATAACTTCATAGTATTTATGTTTACCATCTGCCCATACCCAGTAAGAATTTAACACTTCCATATTTGGGAATTTTCTGGCGACTCTCTCTTCAGCAATCCTTTGTATGGACTTTTTAGGAGTAATCTTTTTAATACCCATTCTTTTAGGCTTACGACCTGCTTTGAATCGGCTTTTTCTTCGTCCACCACGCCTAACGCGAGTTCGGACAACAACGTAACCTCTTTTGGCCTTGTAACCTAAGGATCGAGCTCTGTCGATACGGGTTGGCCGGTCTATTCTTTGAATTACGCTTTCTCTCCTCCATTGAGGAGCTCTTTCCCACATAAGTTCCCTTACATAGGAATTGTCTGGATTTTTCCATGCATCTCGTACATATTTATACATTAATAAACACCTCTTGTTCAGCTTGCGCCACATCCATGGGACATTGTCCCAAAAAGAGTCTTTTCTCGTCAAAATTGACGGTGATAAATATTAGTTAAGAGTACTTAAAAAGGTTTGGTTTAAAATAGATTTTAAAATGATTTTTTTAAGTTAAAATTAAAGATGAATTTTAATTATGTATAAGTTCATATAAATCAGAAAAAATGGCATTACGTCTAATCCAGGTATAGGAACAATTCCTAATTGCTAAGAAAAAAACTAAAATCGCACTGATCATCAATATAAGGCCATCTAAAGAATATTGAAAAATCATGATTGATCCGTAAAAATAAATAAGTAATATAAATAAAATAAAATTAGCGAGGATATTGATTAAATTTAGTTTTTAAAATATCCTGAGCCGTTGAAGCATCATTGAAAGCTTTTATACGTAAAATTTCAGCATTATCCAGGTCCGAAGTTTCATTCAGTTGCATCAATTCTAAAAATATCTTTTTAGAAGATTCATTATGCTTTTCAGCATTCCTAAGATGCATTCGATGCCCTGATGCAGATAAATTACCTTTTATCCGGTTAATCTTTATTTGGATAGATTTAGTAATCACATAACCTTCTACCGAAGAAGGGATAAGTTTTACCGCATGCCATTTCTTATAGGAAATGTTATCCAAACACTCAGATGCATCCTTTGTCTTTTTAAGATTCTTTTTTAGATCATTGAGCCATTTAGAACCTTCATTCAATTTATCATCAATGGTTTGGAAATCCTCATCAGGTAAATTAGCGTATTCTGAGCGTACTCTAGCTAATTCCAACCTTGAGATAGTTTTTTCAATACTTGCCAAATAATATTCTGTATTTTTTTCATGTATTTCTGCTGCCCCAGTTCCATCATGACCTTTAAGATAACCCATGATCTGGGATTTATCGACACCTTTTAAAGTTCGATAACTCATTCCTCCAGCATTTTCTTCATAATCTTGAGACATATAACGACCACCAGCAGATTTTAAAATTTTAATTCATGATTTTTTTAGTAATGTGACTTAAATGTAAGTTAATTAAATAAAGAGAAAATTATACACCCATATTAATCGTATTTAATATCTTGAATACAAAATAACTCATTAATAATATTTGGAAAATAGTAAACACAGTTCTAATTAAGAAATATTAAATTCTAGATTTAAATTCTAGAACTGTGAATAAGTTAACTCTTTAACTAATTTATTCATTTATTTCATATAATATTTTCATTGCTTTAACAAACGGAGGATTACCTGCAGTCAAAAGAACTACACGTAAAACATCAACAATTTCATCCTTTGTTGCTCCAAATTCTCTAATAGCACTCATCATTTGTTTTTTCATAGCTCTATCATCAGAATTTGATGCAGTGATTCCTAATGCAATTAGTTTCTGTGTTTTATAGTCCAGCGCCTTCCCAGTGTATGCTGCTTCATTTAATTTAACTACTGCATCATATATGTCTGGATAATCCTTTTTAACATGAGCCATTCCTTTACCATAAAAAACATCTTCTTTCATGGAATCCCTCCTATTTTTCTATACTATACTTTTGTATGTATTCTATCTTATTTAAATTTTTGACCATAATTTTTGACTATAACCATAATTTTGCCCATAAATAGATTTATTATATATCAAATCCCTGGCAACTGAATCCAAGAGCAAGTAAATGAAAAATACATCTAGATTTTATTTTCAAAGTGGTTTTTTTGATGTATTTAAATATTTGAATAAATATATGGAATGTTCTATTGTGTGATAATCTAATTTATAGATACAAATAGGTGAAATTTTGAAAAACAAAAATGATAATGAAAAATCAAAGAAACTGCTAAATTATGCTTATAATTGTAAATTAGACGATTTAAGTTCTTTGCTAAATGAAATAGAAATTAATTTAAAAGAAAATAAAGATAATGAAACTTCTCTAAGGGCAAAAAGAGTAGTTACCAGTAGAATGGCATCTCATAAGAATTATTGATTTATTTTCATATTATTTTCTTAATTATAATTTTATTACAGAAACTTAAAATATTTTGAAATATAAATAATTGTAGTAGTTGTTAAAATAATAAGAATTATTGAAAAAATTATTTATAATTGAATATAGAATTGGTGTAGATATGTATCCTAAAAAGTCAGAGGAATTTACAAGAATTTCATTTAAAATTTCAAATGAATTATTGGCAGATTTTAAAGAGTATGCACTCTCAAAAAACTACCAACAACTAGAAGAAGCCATTATTGATCTAATTAAAAGGGAAATAAAAGAAAAATAGTTTAAAAAGATTTAATTAGATTATAATAATATTCTAAATCTAGGTTATTAATTAAAATAAATAATTTTAGATACAAATTGGAAATTAATTAGCTATTTTTTCTCAAGCAAATTTTTTAATTCTTGAATTTCAGATTTAAGATCTTTTAACTCTTTATGGAGATTATCCATACTCTCTTTTTTCGGAATCTCTGAATTTAATGTATCAATCTTTTTTTCGAGATTTTGGACATATTTTGAATTTCTTTTAGATAATTTATCACTTTCATGGCGAAATTTATCCATTAATGAAGAAGTGGTTGCAGCAGTCAATAGACTGGATATTCCAATAGCACTCAACATAGCTATAACTCCAACAACACGTCCCAATGAAGTATAAGGGACAACATCCCCATAACCTACCGTCGTTATAGTCTGAATAACATACCACAATGAGTCTTCATAATTAGTTACATTAGGATTGATTCCATTTTCCACTATAAAAAAAGAGATAGATGAAATCAAAAGAACAGCCAGAAAAAAGGCCACACCATAAATAAGTCGACTTTTTTCAACAAACTCATCAACAGATCGCCCTACCTGCCTGACTGCGAACATTAAGGCCACTACTTTAATGAGATTAAGAATTTTTAAAACAATGAATGGGCCATCAATGCCCAGTATGTTTATAGCAATGAAAGAAAAGGGAATAACAATAATAACTAAGTTCCAATTTCTTTTCAAATAAGCTTTAGGCTC
>DAWK01000104.1:37050-42820 GCA_002509745.1 Methanobacteriaceae archaeon UBA349
CCTACGATTCATAGTTTAATTTATTATTAATTCCAATAAATATCTTTTTTGAAAGTAAATTTTGAATAAAGCAATTTTAGTAGAATTTTATTCAATTTTAATTAAAATACGAAAAATATAAACCTCATATGAACAGTTAATCATATGTGGTTGATAAAATTTAAAACCATATTTACATAAAAAAAATTCAAGAATAAAGTTATAAAACTTTACATTTGGAGTGAAAAAATGTCGTTTTTCTCGTTAATTCTAAAAAATCCATTTAGAAATAAAACCAGAAGCGCACTAGCAATTGTAGGCATAGCCATTGGAATAGCCACCATTGTAGCACTGGGAATAATTACAGATGGACTGAAAACTTCTACTGAAGAAACATTAAAAGCTGGAGGATCTGATTTTTCAGTTGTAGAATCTAATGTATCAGATATGTTCCTCAGTAAGATAGATGAAAGTTATATTAACAAAATAAAATCAGTTAATGGGGTTGAAGATGCTGTTGGAGTTTTAACTGCCATTCAACCTATTGGAGGAAATCCTTATTTTGTTTTGATTGGAATAGATCCCAATAAATTAGACATAAGTAATATAAAAATTACCAAAGGAAAAGCATTCTCCAGTGGAGACGCTAAAGAGGTAATAATTGGAAAAGTAGCCTCAGAAAAACTAAATAAAACCGTCGGAGATACTTTAACTCTTAGCCAGAAAAAATATAAGATAACTGGAATATTTGAAACTGGTGATCTTCAACAAGATGGTGGGGCCTTTTTATCACTGAGCAATCTTCAAGACATTGAGGATAAACCTGACAAGGTCACCATGATCTATGTAAAAATAAAAAAAGATGCCAATGTTGATGAAGTGACCAAGGCCATTGAGGATAAATATGGCAATGATGTTACCACCATTGCATCCTTAGAAGATCTTCAAAGTGTAGACCAGGGTTTAAACACTATTGATACAGCTTCATGGGCCATATCTATTTTAGCCATTGTTATTGGAGGCATAGGTGTAATAAATACCATGATAATGTCTGTATATGAGAGAACCAGGGAAATTGGAGTATTAAAAGCAGTTGGATGGAAAAATAGACGAATATTAGGAATGATACTTGGAGAATCCATCGTATTGACCCTAGTAGCAGGAATAGTAGGTTCCATCATGGGAGTTCTGGCCATTCAAATTTTACTGCCACTGGGAATGGAAGGATTTATTAAGCCAGTTTACAGTAGCGATGTCTTTATTAGAGGATTTATAGTAGCCCTTATTGTAGGACTAATTGGAGGATTTTATCCGGCCTATCGAGCCAGCAAATTACCACCAACGGAGGCACTGCGCTATGAATAATCAGAATGCAGATCAGAATGCAGAAATTATTTCCAATAATAAATCAAGTGATGAAAAAGCGGGTAAAAATATTGTTGAAATAAAAAATCTCAAAAAAAGTTTTGATCATGGTAAAATAACTGCATTAAATGGCCTTAACCTTGAAATAAAAGAAGGAGAATTTGTATCCATAATTGGACCATCTGGTTCCGGCAAATCTACTCTTTTAAACATGATTGGGGCACTTGATAAAGCAGATGTCGGAGATATTACTGTTTCAGGAATTGATCTAATTCGAAAGAAGGATTTAAGTGATTTTAGATCTCAAGAAATCGGATTTATCTTCCAGTTGCATAATCTAATTCCGAATTTAAGTGTACTGGAAAATGTAGAAGTTCCCATGTTTGAGAGTAAAATTTCTGGAAAAGACATGCGAAAACGGGCCTTGGAGCTTCTGGATTATGTTGAACTTTCTGATAAAATAAAAAGAAAACCAACTGAACTTTCCGGAGGAGAAAGGCAACGAGTGGCCATTGCCAGAGCTTTAGCTAATAAACCTTCCATAATATTGGCCGATGAACCAACCGGATCACTGGATTCAAAAACAGGTCAGGTGATCTTACAAAGGCTAAAAGAGTTACATGAGAAGGAAAATGTGACTCTTATTATGGTCACTCACGACATGAATGTGGCCTCACTGGCAGATAGGACCATAGAAGTTCTGGACGGACAAGTTCAGAACTAATTTTTTATTTTTTTTATTATTTTTGCTTTAAAATGTTATTTTTAAATTTATTTAAAAAAGTCAAAAACAGATTTTAGCTAAATTAGATTATCTAAAAATTAAAATCGAATTAAAATTAAATATTAAAAATGTTATTCAATCCTCAATTTGTTTTATACCACCATAATGGAACTTAATAACATTAGAATTTAGGGGGATTACAATATACTCACTATTTGGATCACCTGGTGGAAACTTACAACAAACAGTTATTTTACTATCTTCAATCATAATTTGAGTTATGACACCCATTTCACTAATACTACCGCCTTCCTTATAATTAAGACGATTAGACATATTATAACCGTCGGACATGGCCTCCTCAAGGAATATTAATACCCATTGAACTAGAATCATACTAATCACCAATAATTAATTATATTTTTTGTATCATAAGAATTTTTAGATATGGGCATAATTAGTTTTGAATGTTTATTGTGAAAATATAGTATTTATTATGTTAATTAAATCTGAAATTGATTCAAATTAGAAAAATAAATTAATAATAATCAATATAACTATTTTACATGACTGGTGCTAAAAAAAGAATTGCTTGGGGAATTACTGGAGCTGGGGAAAAACTTCCAGAGACTTATGCCATAATGAGAGACATTAAAAAAAGATATCAGGACGAAGTAGAAATTAGAGTATTTATTTCTAAATCAGGAGATCAAGTAGTCAAATATTATGGAATATATCGTGATTTGGAAACCAGTTTTGATAATGTATGGGTAGAAATAAATGCAAATTCGCCATTCCTGGCCGGACAAATCCAATTAGGTAAATTTGACTTCATGCTAATTTCACCAGCAACATCCAATACTGTTGCCAAAATATCCCTTAGAATAGCAGACACTCTGTTGACTAATGCCGCAATTATGGGGCAAAAAGCTGGTGTTCCACTTTATATCATGCCCTCAGATTTCAAAGAAGGGACTGTAATAACTAAGCTTCCAAATGGGAAAGATTTAGAACTTACTATAACTAAAGAAGATGTGGAACACGTTGAAAAATTGGCCAGTATGAATAATACCCATGTATTTGAACATCCCGAATATATCTATGACATATTTGAAAAATTAGTTAGAATCTGATAAATAAATAATTCATTTAAAGCTATTCAGACTAGCTATTTTAATATAAAATATATTAAATATTCTTTTTTTCAGAATTTGGGTATTAGGAATTAACTAAATAAAAATAGTGTAAATAATTTAGTAAGGAAATTAATTAAATAAAAATGATGAATAAAATAATGAAATATTTAGTTAAAAAATGCTGATTTTATTTAAGTTCTTGGAAAACTACCCCATATCCCCAAATAGAATTTCCATCCGGCCCTACTTCTTCTACAAAAGCATTTGTTCCTTTGAAATAGCCTTCAGTTAAACCAGTAGATGAAATATTCATAGAAAGCGGCTCCATATCAACCATGGTTTCAAAAAAACCCATCACTCTGGAAATTTCTTCTTGAAGACCCCTGAATTCTACAGTAATTGTTCCGGTCTGTCTGATTTTTAAGGCAACCATTTCCTGTGGAACTTCCAAATTTTCACCGACTTTATTCACACTCGTACTTTTAGCAAAAATTATATTTCCTTCTAATTCACCCAATTAAATTCCCCCTGAATCAGTGATTCAATAATCAATCCCTATGTGTAATTATTAACTATGTTTTTAAAAATATATAAAATAATTTATTTTGAATTTATAATATTAAAAATGATAAATACACTTTTAATGGGATTAATGCACTAATTAAAGCTTATAACCAATATCTCGGAGAAATTTCTTTCTGGTGTAAATATCTGCTTCCGTTTCTATTCTTTTTGGCCTAAATCCATCAATTACTCCCATGATTCCATTACCTTGATCACTTTCAGCAATTAAAACTTCAACAGGATTTGCAGTGGCACAGAATATGTTAACCACCTCTGGAACATCTTTTATTCTTCCTAAAACGTTAAGAGGAAAAGCATCTCGCATAATAATCAAAAAAGAATGGCCGGCACCGATCTCAAATAGTTTTTCTCGGGCCATGATTTCTATCTCGTGATCATTCCCACCATACCTGATTAAACAATCCCCTGAAGCTTCACTAAAAGCAATTCCAAAGCGAGCATTAGGAACTGTATTTACCATAGCCTCATAAAGATCTTCAACAGTTTTTATAAAATGGCCCTGGCCCAAAATAATATTGTATCCTTCAGGAACCTCAATTTTAACTTTTTTAATTTCCATTTACTTCACCCCAAACCTCATGGCTAAATTCAAAATAATATTGTTCGATTTTTTATTTTATATCCTGAAATCGACGACTTTATTTAATTATAATAATTATATATCATCTATAACTAAAATTTTTTCAATTTCCTTAAAAAGCAAAAGCAGTTGAAAATTGAAGCATAACAAAAGATTAATTTAAATACAAATATTTATAAGTGTAAAAAAATTTATCATTAATAATCATTACATATTATCATTATCATTAGGAAATTTTAAAAACATTCATTAAATAATTAGTATAAAATATTTTTTTACATTATAAATAAAAATTTTACGACCATAATAATTATAATAATGTGTTGAATAAGATTTTTAAATCATAATAAACAATTTCCTATTATATTGAGGTGTGGATATGCAAGAAAAAAGCAAAGAGATTGGTTCCAGAGTAATGGAGCTTAGAGAATTATCAGATATCACTATTGATGAGATGGCTCAAGATCTAGAAATACCTGCAGAAGCTTATCAAAAATATGAATCCGGAGATGAAGAAATCCCGGCCAGCGCCCTATATGAAATTGCAAACAAATTAAAAGTAGATTTAGGGCTTTTACTTACTGGAGAAGAAACCAGGATGCATATTTTCACAGTTACTCGTAAAGGGAAAGGTGCTGCAGTTGAAAGACAAAAACAGTACAAGTACGAAAATCTGGCTGAAAAATTCATTCATAAAAAAGCAGAGCCATTCATAGTTACGGTAGAGCCAAATGGTAAAGAACCATCAAAAAATACTCATCCTGGGCAAGAATTCAATTATATCCTGGAAGGGAGCATGAAACTTTACATTCACCATCATGAAATAATTCTCAATGAAGGAGATTCCATATTCTTTGATTCCACCTATGAACATGCTATGGAAGCTTTGAATGGAAAAAATGCCAAGTTTATGGCCATAGTAATGTAATTAAATGTTATATAATAATTATATTATTTAATTCAGTTTATATGACCAATATATGGTCTAAATTAAAAAGATAAAGCAAATATTAAATATTCAAATATTTTATTCAAATNNAGAGGTAGGAATATGTCTTCATTACTAAAGAACTTTGTAAATCAAATTGATTACGACTCTTATCAAGATTTTAGAGATAATTTCAAAATTTTAACACCAGAAAACTTCAACTTTGCATATGATGTAGTGGATCGCTATGCTAAAGAAAATCCTGAGAAAACCGCACTAGTATGGTGTGATGATAATGGTCAAGAAAAAATATTCACCTTCGCTGATTTAAAAAAATACAGTGACAAAGCAGCTAATTTCTTTAAAAAGTGCGGAATAAAGAAAGGCGACACCGTAATGTTAACTTTAAAAAGCCGTTACGAATTCTGGTTTTCAATACTGGCACTTCACAAGATTGGAGCCATTACCATACC
>DAWK01000089.1 GCA_002509745.1 Methanobacteriaceae archaeon UBA349
CTGGCAGGAGCAGTTTCTGATGCCATAATTAGAGGTACTGAAAAAGTGGATAAAAGAGGCGGTGCTGCTTTAGATTTATATAATAAAGATATAATCAAAAAGGCGGATTGGAAAAAGTCACTGGCCTATGCTGAGAGAATTCATGAATTTGTGGACATTAGAAAGGTTCCTGAGGATAGAACTCGATTTGGAACGGTTCCTGTAGATCCTGCTGCAGCATATGATGCTGGAACTACATTGATTGGATGTGATATCGGAACCAATGGGGACAAAATAGATGAATTAACTAAAATTGGCCATGAAATATATGAAAATGATGGCATACACACTCTATTTGGAACTTTAGATTATGTGAGTGCATTGATTGTAAAAAGATTAGTGGATGAGGCATTTCAGGAAGGTGTTGTCCAGGAAGGATCTGTTCTAGGAGTTACTGGAAGAGCTGGAATCACCGGTCGAAAACCTGAATTAATACTGGACTATACTAAAGATAGATTTGAAGAATGTCTTTTTGTCTCAGATGCTCTGGCCATGGGCGCAGCAATTATGGCACGATGTATGAATTCCATTGGAACTCCACATATTCCTATTGGCGGAAGACAAGGCGGCCCTTGTATACTGGGCCCTAGAAGGAAGTTACAAAATCAGAAATGAGTTTAAGTTTGATGAGTAACTTTTTATTTTCAGTTTTTTCATCTTTTTCTTATTTTATATTTACTTCCTTGAGATAAAATAAAGACATAAAATCAGGTATTCTCATGGCAATTGCTCTAGTTATGGCTGGTGGTAAAGGAACTCGCATGAAATTGGATTGTGAGAAACCCCTGGTGCAAGCTAATGGAAAATTTTTAATTGATTGTGTAATGGATAATTTGCAGGATTCTATTAATATAAACGATATTTTTATTGCTACTAGTCCTCATGTTCCATTAACAGAAGAATATGCAATCAAAAAAGGATATAAAATAATTAAAACTCCTGGAGATGGATATTTAGCTGATTTAAGTTTTTTATTATCCTATTTTGAATCAAAAAATCCTGATGAAACCTTATTGACTATTGGCTCTGATATTCCTGGTGTGGATGGAGAATTAATAGATTTTATTCTAAACGAGTACCGATTAAGATATAAAAAATCGCAAAAACCAGCTATGTGTGTAGCAGTTCCTATTGAAATTTTTGAAAAATATGATTTAGAACCTTCTATTGTTCTTGAAGGCATAGTACCCTCGGGAGTAAATATATTAAGGAGTATAAACAAGATACAAGATGAGGAAGTTTTGGAAGTTCCTAAAATTGAACTTGCCTTAAATATTAATACTTGTAAAGACATGAAAGTCTTTGAAAACTTTTTTGGTGATAATGATGGAAGAAAGGAAACTGATTAAAGGGGAAGAAAAATTCTGGAGCGAAATTAAAGGATACCAGGTAGCTACTAGCAATGCAAGAATTTTAGGAGAGCTAGAAGAACTGGTGATTAATGATAAAACTGGAAAAATCACCGATGTTGTTATTAAAGTGGAAAAAGGCAGAAATGTCAATGTAAAAGGTTCTAAGAAGAAAGGAGACTTTTTACTGGTTCCATTCGGCAAAGTTGAAAAAGTAGGCGAATTTATAATAATTGCTGAATAAACTCATTTTTCCCGTTAGTAGGTGTTTCACCTTCTTCCTACCTTAATATTGTATAATAAATTTAATTAATGACTATTTTATGATTTAATATTTTAATTAAATTATTCTCTTTTAATAAATATTTTAAAATATTAATCTAACTTCATAACTTTTCAATTATTTTTCAATTAATCTAGTTTAATATTTTATCAGTTATTTTTATAAACAAATTTTTAAAATTACTTTTTGAGAAATGTTAAAAGTTATTTTTCTATTTATAACAAAAAATAAGAAAATAAAAAAAGGATTTAAGAAGTTTTTTGTTTTATTAGAAAATTACATTCCCTGTAAACTAGCATCTAACATTCTTTTGGTTTCCGAGGCCAGTTCTGGTGGAAGACCAGTTATATCCATGCTTAAGAATCCTCTTACAATCATTGAAGCGGCTTCTTCTTCAGTTAAACCTCTAGATGTGAGATATAAAACTTCTTCTTCTGCTATTTTACCCACTGCTGCTTCGTGAGACATTTCGAGTTCAGTAGCACTACCTTCCAGCTCAGGAACAGCATATATCATGGAATCGTCAGATAATACCAGCCCATGACATTCTAAATGTCCTTTAACATTTTGTGTTCGGCCAGCTAAATGACCCCGAGAGTAGATTTGGGACTGGTCTTTGGATACCGCACGTGAAATCATTTCTGCTTTACTTCCTTCACCTTCTAAGAGTACTCGGGATCCCATATCCAGTACAGAATCTTTTTGTCCACCTAAAATTGATTGGAAAAGAACTTTTGAATTGGTACCAGTACAATAGGCGGTAGGATAAGATTGTATGCTTCTAACAGGGCTGGTTAAGATATAATTACTGATATAAGTAGAGTCATCTCCAACCATTATTCCAGTACGCGGCCTTACATCTACTTGCTCGGCCCAGTTGTGTACCATGGTAAAGGTAATTTTAGCTCCTTTTTTCAGGTAAAATTCGGACACACCCACGTGCAGGGCAGAACTTACGTCTTCCCCGGTAGCACAACCGGTAATAATGTGAAGTTCTGAGTTTTCTTCGGCAATTATCACGTTGTGTGCGGTTTGCATGACCTTCTCGTCACCAATGAACATACATGCTTGCAGAGGGAAAACTTCTTTGGAACCAGGCAATGATCTTATAAAGTATCCGCTTGGGCCTTCATTAGCTTCCCGAAGAGCGGTCTGGGCGGTGTATTTGTCAGTATCTGGAGCTACTGATTTCCACATGTAATCTTTTAACCAGTTGTATTTGTCCAAAGCAACATTCATACCCATTATTTCCACTGATTCAGAGCCACAGGTGCTGCAGACTCCTGTTTGATCCACCTGAATGAAAGTCCCAGATCTTTCCTGCTCATTAGGATCTACTCCCACTTTGAGTAAAGTGTCTTGGACTTTTTTAGGAACTTCATTGGCCCGGCTCACTTTTTCATGGTCACCGGCTTCTTCTTTTATGAACTTTTCCAGGTCAATGTCTTCACCGTAAAGGGCCTTTTTTTCCT
>DAWK01000028.1 GCA_002509745.1 Methanobacteriaceae archaeon UBA349
ATTAAGGATGGTGTTGTTTTCTATGGCCAGGAATGTGAAAATGAGCTGGAACTAGTTAATATTAATCGAATGAAGGATTATAAATTGATTTTAAAACATTTTTAGAAAAAATAGTTACTCAAAAAAAAAGAATTTTTATTTACTAAAAAAAAAATGTTTCATAGGATCCCATGTTAATGTACATTAGATCCTATTCTCAGTGGCGCTGATAACTAATAATAATGAATCTGTTATCATTGTGTGGTTGTGGTTGGAGCTATGAAAACCTTTTTACTTTATAGTAAGTGAGTCCATGATTTTCTGTATTGTTTTTTGATTTTCTTTTATATTAGTCTGGGGAGTACCAAATATAATATAATAGGCGGTTTTATTGTCCTTGGAGAAAACATATGTATTTTCATATACTGTTAGATTTGAAGAAGCTCCTGTACCATTATATGTGAATATAATTGTATCGTAACCGTTTTTAAGACTTGTTCGGTTAACAATAGGGGCTTGGTTCGATTCTTCTATTATATAATTGTTATTTAGATTGTCAGCGGCTTGGGTGAGGGTAGTATTGGTGATATTGGCCTTTCCAATTTCCATGATGAATGTATAATTATTAATTTCCTTACCTTCAATGAATACCCCTATTATATTAAAACCAGATTTATTAGCCAGATTTTGATCATTGCTTGGAGTGGGAATTTCATTCCAGTTTCCTGGAAATTCCAATGACAAACCTTCTTTGTCAAAGGTTTGGGTGTTGTTACTGGTACACCCTGATACCATGACTATAACAGCAGTCAATATTAGTACAATTCCCAATTTTTTGTAATCACTCACATTCATCACCTCTAAACATCTAAAATAATAATCCCCTTATCTAATTACATTAAAAAGTTTATCTTATTATTACATGGAGTATTGGCCATCAATATTTTATTGTATAGATTCGTGTGTATTGGACAATAGTATCTTATTCCAGGGATTCCAGAGCGTTGACCACACAACCAATATTCTCACCAGTCAGGCCTACAATAACTTCTTCATCCTCAATTCCAGCAAACTTACGAGATCCACTGCACCCTAAAGTGATGTTGGCTGTTTTCCGCATAAATGGACCGGCAACAGCATCTCCACACACAGACTGTATGCCTGCAAAGTCTGATTCTACACGACCTCCCAATGTGTAAACAAGGGCCTGTGATAACTTCATGGCCTGGGCAGGCTTACATAAAATCACAATAATATCAGGGTGGAATTTGGCATCATCAAGTGGAGCGTAAATAAGGGCGTGCATCATATTGTCAATGATTGGTATTGCATCCATGGTTCTTTTAGCAGACCCTATACTGGAAAAACGACCCAGTTCATAGTAGAACTCTCCTTTTTTTATTTTATCTGGCATTTCCATAAGTCCAAGTGCTGATGCTCCGCCTTTACATTTTTGCTCGTCCTTGGTAGCATAGAATGTTTCACCTTGGGCTGCTTTTTGTACCATTTCACAGTGGCGAATGCTTTCGGATATTTTTTTAATACCCTCTGGAATATCCTTTTCACTTAAAGCAAATTTTATGGCCACTGGAGATTTTTCTAAATCTAAAGCATTTTTAATCTTCTCTGAAACAATATCATATCCTTCAATTTCACAACTGCTTTGCATATTTTTCACCAATATTATTTTTGTAAGTCGATGGGCATAAATTTTGTTAATTACAATTGTTATATGGTCCGTGCTGTTTATTTTAAAGATTTCAAGATTATTATCTAAATACTATAAATCTACCTTCAACCCCACATCGTAACGGGCCCCGCAGGATGGGCAGATCAATATAACTTGGTAAAAAGAATCTTTCTTTAAAAATGAGCTGTGAAAACCAAGTTCGTATCCGCAGGAGGGACATATTCTGAATTCATCCAATAACTCAATACGCTCAATATTCTCAGAAGCTTTCATATCCTTATTTTTCTAATTTATGTATTATTATTTTTTCCTAAAAGTAATCATTATTTAATTATATTTTTATTATTGTGGGGGATTTTTGTAATAATTTTAAAATTAGATAATAAAATTACTAGAGGCTATTTTTAGATAATCAAAAATAAATCGGGGGTGTAATAAAAGGGTAATGAAAAAATAAGATAATTTCAATTTAAATGGTGGATGTAAAATTTAAAAATATTTAATGTGGAGGATTAAAACTTGAGTTTATCCACCACTTTAACAAAACTCACCGCTTGATAATATGTCCGGGAATAAGTTTGGTACATGTAATTTTCATATATAATTGTTTTAATTCCTGATCGTACTAGTGGTTCAGTTACGTATTTTGGACTGGTCTGGGATTTAGGGTAGTGATAGCTCAACCAGTTAATACGGTAAGCAGTCCTTAAGGCCACCTTTTTAGAAGCCGGGTTATTTTTAGGAGCAAATACAAAGCGTCTTTTGCCGTAGTTTCCCCGGTTGGAATGGGCATCCACCACCAGATTGTATCTTTGTTTTTTAATATCTGGTACCACATAGTCTCTGGCAAGGTACTGGCCATTAACTCTTCCTTTAGAATAGCTTTTGGCATTTTTAGTTACTTTAACCCGGTAAATATAATAACAGTAATTAAGGGATTTCCCCCGGTTTATCATTGTCCTGTAGATAGCAGTATGTGATTTATACTCCAGAGGGTGCACCCCAATAATATATGCAATTTTCACACGGGACTTTGTGTTTCCAAATGGCCCTATTTTTTCCACGTAACCCAGATTATTGGAGCCCAAGATGGTTTTACTTTCAACTGCATATACTCCACCAGCATTTTCTGATAGATTGAAGGATATGAACATCCCAAATATGAATAAACCCATTAAGACGGTTATTTTTATTTTATTTTCCACAAAACATCACCATTAATATAAACTATAAATTAATTATTTTAGTACTTAATTAAAATTTATTATAATCTATTCTTTATTATAATATCATTTATTTAGTATAATTATATATCCTTTTATGATTTCAATATTTTATTATCTAGAAAAATCATAAAATAATTCTTAAATATTAATGACTATATCTAAATGTCTATATGAAAAAATAAAAAAAATTAATTAACTCTGTATCTGGCCCTTGCACTGGCATTGGTTAATTTAACCGGGCATTCCTCATCTATTTCTGGTTTTTTAAAAAATGCTGTATGAATGATATTGCCATCCCATACCAATGAAGAACCCACTGAATAATCATTTTCAAACCGGTAGTCCTCCCCGTAACCAATTGAAGGATAGCTGGCCTGTTCNNGGGACACTATTATTGCTTTGATTTTCTTGGAGCAAAGCGTCCAGGGCGTAGCTTTTTACCAGCTTCTCATGGTAATTGGAATATGTAGTATGGTTGTATAATATTTCCATGCCCATAACTTGCCCGTTAATGAGAACTATAATTCCGTTTTGATCTTCTTGCAGGGGAAATGCCTCAATGTATTCTGCTAAATTTTTTTCTTGAGAAGTGTATGCATCTCTAAGGGCTCCAGTAGATGAATTTTCACCAGAACGGTTATGTGTTTGTCTTATTTCTTCCCAAACTTCACTCTGGTCAGATCTATACTCTCTGGAATTTTTTAGAGAAAAATTAACCGAAGCTGATTTGGCCCGCCTTACCCTGGAAGAGGCAAGATGTTTGGAATCGGCAAATTCCGCTGATTTGTAGGACCAACGCCCCTCTTCGGTGCAGCTAACTGGAATCACAAACTCTGAATTTTCCTTCAGTAATATGCTGGTATTAAGCACACGGTTCTGTTTAGCACCCACCAGTTCTTCCCCATCTAGAAGTAGAACTGGAATATCAGACCTATTAATGGCCTTTAAATCCGGAACCGTACCTGATTTATCAACTTCAGTTATGGTTATCAAATCTTCTTTTAATGCATCTTCCAGACTCAAGAATTCTAAATCATTTTGCTGGAAAGTTTTCAATCCAATTACAGACATATTTTTAAATTCCTGTGGGGAGACCGTTTCAATATTTAAAAGGTAATCCTTTAAAATGCTATCCATTTTTTTACACCTCTCTTAAATTTTTAATACCAGATCCACATTGATTTTTAATTCATGGTTATGCCAAGGCTTAAATAAAAAACAGCGGGGCATTAATTTCAGGGTCTTTTCCAGGATTTTTTCATCCATAACTGAACTAAAGATAATCATAGGGGCCTGTGAATGTTTTCTGATTTTTTTTAGATAGGGGATATTGTTTTTCCCATTATTTTGAAATAAATCAGCCAGTATGAGGTCCGTGGAGTTTTTTCTTATCCATAAATAGGATTCTCGACCGTTATAGG
>DAWK01000139.1 GCA_002509745.1 Methanobacteriaceae archaeon UBA349
GTTAAACCATCTAAAATTCACACTTTAGTCCCTGCTTTATTAATAGTTGAATCAATTACGTCTTATTTTGGATGTGAAAAAATACAAATTAGTGAATTTAGTGTTAGAGAAGGCTATTTATTAAAAAAAGTGTTAAATAGGTGCCAAAATGTCCAAGAATGATTATAGTTTTACCCAAAACCGTGAATTATCTTGGTTAAGATTTAATGATCGGGTTTTAGAAGAAGCAGAGGATGGTTCTGTCCCTTTATTAGAACGTTTAAAATACGTGTCAATTTTTACCAGTAATTTAGATGAATTTTATATGGTAAGATGCGGAAGTTTATATGATTTATCACTTATTAATGAGGATTATGTAGATAATAAAACTGGTTTAAGTGCGCAAGATCAATTAAATGCCATCTTTGATAGGACTAAATTCCTAAATAAACGTAGAGATAATGTATTTAAATCTGTCCATTCTCTTTTAAAAGAGCAAGGTATTCAGGATTTAGATTTTAATGATTTGACTAAAAATGAAACTAAATTTATTAATAAATATTTCTTTAATTACATTTTTCCAGTTTTATCTCCCCAAATTATTGATATCCACCATCCTTTTCCCCATTTATTAAACAAATCCCTGAATGTTATGTTAACAATAAAGGATAAGGGCAAAATATTATATGGACTTATTCCAATCCCTTCCTCTTTAACCAGGGTAATTTATTTTCCAAATGATGAAATGAGGTTCATTCTATTAGAAAAAGTAATATACGAGTATGTTAATGAAATCTTTTCAAATTATAACGTAGAATTTAAAACTGTAGTTTCAGTTACTAGAAATGCTGATATTACTTTATCTAATTCTCAAATTGATGAAGATGAAGATTATAGAGGCTATATGAAAAAAATTTTAAAGAAAAGAACTCGTTTAGCACCAATCAGATTAGAATTCTATAAATATTCTGACCCGGCACTGACAAAATTTCTATGTGATCAGTTAAATATTGAAAAAAATCAAGTACAAATCTCTAATACTCCGTTAGATATGAGTTATGTGTTTAATTTATATGAGCATATTGAAAAAATAAATGAATTAATTTTCCATAAATTATCCTTTAATCCATATTATCCTAAAATACCAAAAACTGTTAAAGAAGGAAAAATTATTTCTAAGTTAAAAAGGAAGGATATTTTACTTTTCTATCCCTATGAGTCTATAGAACCTTTTTTAAGTTTATTAAAAGAGGCAGCTAATGATGAAAATGTAATATCCATTCAAATTACTATTTATAGATTAGCCAGATCTTCCTCAGTAATAAAATATTTATTAGAAGCCTGTGAAAATGGAAAAGATGTAACTGTTTTAATTGAACTTAGAGCCAGATTTGATGAAGAAAGAAATATTCACTATGCAGGTTTATTAGAAGAAGCAGGTTGTAGGGTTTTATATGGTTTTGAAGAGTATAAGGTGCATTCCAAAGTTTGTTTAATTACTCGAAAAGAGAGAAATAAAATTCAATATATTACTCAATTAGGAACTGGTAATTATAATGAAAAAACTTGTAAATTATACACTGATTTAAGTTTTATTACTAGCAACCAGGCCATTGGTGAAGATGCAATGTTATTCTTTAAAAACATGGCAATTTCTAATTTAAATGGCAAGTATAAAAAGTTATTAGTTGCGCCTTTTGGATTAAAACCTAAATTAATCGAAAAAATCGATATGGAAATTGAACGGGCCAATAATAATCGCCCAGCTAATATTATCATGAAAATGAATTCTTTAACGGATATAGAATTGATTGAAATGTTAAGTAAAGCTTCCCGTGCTGGTGTAAAAATTAAATTAATAGTTAGAGGTATTTGTTGTTTAGTTCCCGGCTTACCCGGTAAGACTGAAAATATTGAAGTCATTAGTATTGTAGGTAGGTTCTTAGAACATGCCCGGATTTATTGTTTTGGTACTGGAGAAGATGTTTCCATATATTTATCCAGTGGCGATTTAATGACGAGAAATACTGAAAAAAGAGTTGAAATTGCTTTTCCTATTGAAAATCCAATCTTACAGAAAAAAATTATCCATATATTAAATATTATGCTCAATGACAATGTTAAAGCTAGGAAAATAAATGATATGGGAGAATATGAGAAAGCAATTCGAAGTATTGATTTAATTGATTCTCAAAATTATTTTATGGATGACGATTTCTCAGTAAATGAAGAAGAAGAAATTGAAAAAGAATCATTTTTCTCTAAACTAAAACATTTATTTAAAAAAATAGATTGATAATTCACTTTTTTATTTTAATGATTTATTTTTTTAACAGATTCAATTATTTCTAAGTTTAATTTAGCTTAAAATTCCGATATTTTATTACTAGAACCATATATTAACAAAATATAGTTTTTATGGAATTTTAAGTTATATTTACGATTTACTTGGCAATGACCGATTAAATAAAAATAAACTGTTAATTTTTTTATCCATATAATATTAGTTCTTTTTGCTAGTCAATATAGAAAAAAACTTAATTGGTTAAGCATTATTTCATTAAAAACAGTAAATAACCCAATTACTAAAATAAAGATCAAAATCAAAGGATTGGAAAAGAATATATTTAAATTAGATAGTTATTGATAATTGAATTGTTATTCCAAAAGATATCAATCTTAAAAAGACACCATTTCCGCACTTGAGTTAGTTATTTGAATAAGAAAGCGAATTAACAGGAGAATAGAACTTTAACTATAACTTGGAACACAGTTTACGATTTATTTCAATAAGCAAAATACGAAAAAAGAATTTTAATTTCGCTATTAAGCATTTTTCATTAAAATTCAATCTAATGAATCAACTCTAAAGATAAATTAATCCAAGATACCATATTTAATATGGATTAATATGTAAACCATATTTATTAATCGCAGGCAAATTAAATGAGAAATAAAAAAACCGTTGAAAAACATCGAAGATTATTCATATTACTGCCCCTGGTTATGGGTGTTTTTTTATGGTCATTGAGTGCAGGCATTATTAACATTTCATTGCCTACCATTTCCCAGTATCTAGATATAAGTACCAACATGGTCGCATGGGTTGTTATCATTCATTTGGTTATCCTCACCAGCTTTCTACTTATTTTTGGAAGAGTGGGGGATTTTATTGGTTACAAAAAGATATTCATAATGGGACTGTTTATTTTTGCCGCCGGTGCGTACCTATGTGCAGTTTCACTGAACTTTTATCATTTACTATTATTCCGCATCATACAAGGCATTGGATCCTCAATGTTGCTTTCAGTGATTCCAGCGATGGTAACTCTTAGTTTCAGTCCTGAAAATCGAGGGAAAGCATTTGGGTATATTTCATTGGCCACCACCATTGGATTATCCTTGGGATATGGTTTAGGAGGATTTATAGATACATACGCAAATTGGAGATGGATATTCATTGTGAACATTCCATTAGCCATTTTAACCATTTATTTAGCCAATAAATATATACCTGTAAGGCAAAAACTTAAAAAACCATCCAGTTTCGATTTTATCGGTTCCATTCTAGCCTTATTAACTATCATTTCATTCCTACTTTTGATTCAAGTAACACGGGACATAAATAACCTACCCCAATGGTTCCCTCTGGGATTGATCCTGGTGACTATGCTGGGAGTTTGCTTTGTTATCTGGGAATGGAAACACGAATCTCCTCTATTTGATTTACAGGTTCTTAGGAACGTTTATCTAACCACCGCATTGTTAGCCACTTTCCTGGCCAATCTAGTTTTAACTGGAACCATCTTTTTAGTTCCATTTTATCTGGAATTAATCCATGGTTACAGTGCTGACTTTGCAGGGATGATAATACTCATACCTTCTTTGCTGATTCTGGTTACAGGACCACTATCCGGCTATCTATCAGACCGCATTGGATCAAAACCTGTGGCAATTTTTTCCGCGCTTGCACTCATCATTTCTACACTAATCTTCACCATAATGGATCTGACGGTTGGAATTTTATTCATTTTCATCGCCCTGGCCATACGATCCTTATGTGAAGGCATGTTCGGACCCGCCAACAACAAAATGGTCATGAGCCACAGTTCTTCTGAAAAAACAGGGGCCATTTCCAGCTTAATGAATACTGCACGATATCTGGGCCTGGTAATGGGTATGGTTGTTTTTCAGGGAATATTCGACAGCGTAATCAGTGCCCAGTCAAAACAGATGGACATCATGCAACCCATAGGTGCTTATCAACTCATAATTCCAAAAAGTGCTCTTTTAACTGGTTTTCAGAGCGCATTCTTCATTGGGATGTCTATAAGTGTGGTTATCATTATACTATCTTTCCTGTCGAATGAAAAAAACTAACACCCGAACAATGTTCTATGATCATTAAACTAATTTATCATGATTTGTTTAATAAATGCAGAAAAATATAACATTTATATTAAAAAAGTTAATATGGGAATATAAAAAAATATTTTTGTTATTGACATTATAATAATCTTTTTTAAAGATAGTTAAAATCAAATATTTCATCATCAGTTAGATTATTTTGTAAATAACCTAAGGAATGCATGAATTCCGCCAATTTGTTAACATTTTCCTTAAATTCCGAATCAGGTATACTTGTAAATTTAACCTGGGTTAGTGAGGATGATGCTATGGATTTATTCACACCAAGCTTCTGTGACACTATAATTATAGTTTCATTTTTATGGGACTGAACATAACTGGTTGCTTGTGAGTGGACTTTCAAAAATTTTCTTAACATTTGAGGATTTTTATCAATAAATTTCTGATTGGCAATGACCACACAGCAGGGATGATTTGGCCATATATCACTAGAGTACATTAACAAACTACCATCACCACTCATATAAGATTGTGATACATATGGCTCCCATGCAATAAACGCATCAACTGAACCTGATTTCAGGCTCTCATCCATTAAAGGTACTTCCACATCGGTGTTGAAGAAGGAATTGGTGGAATAATTGTTTTCATGCATTAAATAGATTAATAGAATA
>DAWK01000138.1 GCA_002509745.1 Methanobacteriaceae archaeon UBA349
GAGTATGTTAATGAAATCTTTTCAAATTATAACGTAGAATTTAAAACTGTAGTTTCAGTTACTAGAAATGCAGATATTACTTTATCTAATTCTCAAATAGATGAAGATGAGGATTATAGAGGCTATATGAAAAAAATTTTAAAGAAAAGAACTCGTTTAGCACCAATCAGATTAGAATTCTATAAATATTCTGACCCGGCATTAACAAAATTTCTATGTGATCAGTTAAACATTGAAAAAAATCAAGTACAAATCTCTAATACTCCTTTAGATATGGGTTATGTGTTTGATTTATATGATCATGTTGAAAAAATAAATGAATTAATTTTCCATAAATTATCCTTTAATCCTTATTATCCTAAAATACCGAAAACTGTTAAAGAAGTAAATATTATTTCTCAATTAAAAAGGAAGGATATTTTACTTTTCTATCCCTATGAGTCTATAGAACCTTTTTTAAGTTTATTAAAAGAGGCAGCTAATGATGAAAATGTAATATCCATTCAGATTACTATTTATAGATTAGCCCGGTCTTCCTCAGTAATAAAATATTTATTAGAAGCCTGTGAAAATGGAAAAGATGTAACTGTTTTAATTGAGCTTAGAGCCAGATTTGATGAGGAAAGAAATATTCATTATGCTGGTTTATTAGAAGAAGCAGGATGTAGGGTTTTGTATGGTTTTGAAGAGTATAAAGTGCATTCAAAAGTTTGTTTAATTACTCGAAAAGAGAGAAATAAAATTCAATATATTACTCAATTAGGAACAGGCAATTATAATGAAAAAACTTGTAAATTATACACTGATTTAAGTTTTATTACTACCAACCAAGCCATTGGTGAAGATGCAATGTTATTCTTTAAAAACATGGCAATTTCTAATTTAAATGGCGAGTATAAAAAGTTATTAGTTGCACCTTTTGGATTAAAACCTAAATTAATCGAAAAAATTAATGGGGAAATTGAACGGGCCAATAATAATCGTCCAGCTAATATTATCATGAAAATGAATTCTTTAACTGATATAGAATTGATTGAAATGTTAAGTAAAGCTTCCCGTGCTGGTGTAAAAATTAAATTAATAGTTAGAGGTATTTGTTGTTTAGTTCCCGGATTACCAGGTAAAACTGAAAATATTGAAGTCATTAGTATTGTAGGTAGGTTCTTAGAACATGCCAGGATTTATTGTTTTGGTACTGGAGAAGATACTTCAATATATTTATCCAGTGGCGATTTAATGACTAGAAATACTGAAAAAAGAGTCGAAATTGCTTTTCCTATTGAAAATCCAATCTTACAGGAAAAAATTATCCATATATTAAATATTATGCTCAATGACAATGTTAAAGCTAGGAAAATAAATGATATGGGAGAATATGAGAAAGCCATTCGAAGTATTGATTTAATTGATTCTCAAAATTATTTTATGGATGACGATTTCTCAGTAAATGAAGAAGAAGAAATTGAAAAAGAATCATTTTTCTCTAAACTAAAACATCTATTTAAAAATTATGATTGAAAATTACTTTTTTATTTTAATGATTTATTTTTTTATCAGATTCAATTATTTCAAGTTTAATTTAGCTTAAAATTCCGATATTTTATTACTAGAACCATATATTAACAACATATAGTTTTTATGGAATTTTAAGTTATATTTACGATTTATTTGGCAATGAAGGTTAAATAAAAATAAAACTATTAATTTTTTTATCCATATAATATTAGTTTTTTTTGCTGGTCAATATAAAAAAAACTTAATTGGTTAAGCATTATTTCATTAAAAACAGAGAATAAACCAATTATTAAAATAAAGATCAAAATCAAAGGATTGAAAAGAATATATTTAAATTAGAAGTTAGTGATAATTGAATTGGTATTCCAAAAGATATCAATCTTAAAAAAACACCATGCCCGGACTTGAGTTAGTTATTAGACTAAGCAAGCGAATTAACCGGAGGATGGAACTTTAACTATAACGTGGAACACATTTTACGATTTATTTCAATAAGGCAAAATACGAAACAAGAATTTAAATTTCACTATTAAGCATTTTTCATTAAAATTCAATCTATGAATCAACTCTAAAGATTAAGTTAATCCAAGATACCATATTTAATATGGATTAATAGGTAAATTAACCATATTTATTAAGCGCAGGCAAATTAAATGAGAAATAAAAAAACCGTTGAAAAACATCGAAGATTATTCATATTACTGCCCCTAGTTATGGGTGTTTTTTTATGGTCATTGAGTGCAGGCATTATTAACATTTCATTGCCTACCCTTTCCCAGTATCTGGATATAAGTACCAGTATGGTCGCATGGGTTGTTATCATTCATTTGGTTATCCTCACCAGCTTTCTACTTATTTTTGGAAGAGTGGGGGATTTTATTGGTTACAAAAAGATATTCATAATGGGACTGTTTATTTTTGCCGCTGGCGCGTACCTATGTGCAGTTTCACTGAACTTTTATCATTTACTATTATTCCGCATCATCCAAGGCATTGGATCATCCATGTTGCTTTCAGTGATTCCAGCGATAATAACTCTTAGTTTCCGCCCTGAAAATCGGGGAAAGGCATTTGGATATATTTCATTGGCTACTACCATTGGATTATCTTTGGGATATGGTTTAGGAGGATTTATAGATACTTACGTGAATTGGAGATGGATATTCATTGTGAACATTCCCTTAGCCATTTTAACCATTTATTTAGCCCATAGATATATACCTGTAAGGCAAAAACTTAAAAAACCATCAAGTTTCGATTTTATCGGTTCCATTCTGGCCCTCTCAACCATCATTTCATTCCTACTTTTGATTCAAGTAGTCCGAAACATAAATACCCTACCCCACTGGTTCCCTCTAGGATTGACCCTGGTGACTATGTTAGGTGTTTGCTTTGTTATCTGGGAATGGAAACATGAATCTCCTCTATTTGATTTACATGTTCTTAGGAACGTTTATCTAACCACAGCATTGTTAGCCACTTTCCTAGCCAATCTAGTTTTAACTGGAACCATCTTTTTAGTTCCATTTTATCTGGAGTTAATCCATGGTTACAGTGCTGACTTTGCAGGGATGATAATACTCATACCTTCTTTGCTGATCCTGGTTACAGGACCACTATCCGGCTATCTATCAGACCACATCGGATCAAAACCCGTGGCAATTTTTTCCGCACTTGCACTCATCATTTCTACATTAATCTTCACCATAATGGATCTAACGGTTGGAATTTTATTCATTTTCATCGCCCTGACCATACGATCCTTATGTGAAGGAATGTTCGGACCCGCCAACAACAAAATGGTAATGAGCCACAGTTCTTCTGAAAAAACAGGGGCCATTTCCAGCTTAATGAATACTGCACGATATCTGGGCCTGGTAATGGGTATGGTTATTTTTCAGGGAATATTCGACAGCGTAATCAGTGCCCAGTCCAAACAAGTGGACATCATGCAACCTATCGGTGCTTATCAACTCATAATTCCAAAAAGTGCTCTTTTAACTGGTTTTCAGAGCGCATTCTTCATTGGGATGTCTATCAGTGTGGTTATCATTATACTGTCTTTCCTGACGAATGAAAAAACTAACACCTGAACAATGTTCTATGATTATTAAACTAATTTATCATGATTTGTTTAATCAATGCAGAAAAAATATAACATTTATATTAAAAAAGTTATAAAAAAAATATTTTGTTATTGACATTTAGAATAATCTTTTTTAAATATAGTTAAAATCAAATATTTCATCATCAGTTAGATTATTTCGTAAATAACCTAATGAATGCATGAATTCCGCCAATTTGTTAACATTTTTCTTAAATTCCGAATCAGGTATACTTGTAAATTTAACATGGGTTAGTGAGGATGATGCTATGGATTTATTCACACCAAGCTTCTGTGACACTATAAGGATAGTTTCATTTTTATGGGACTGAACATAACTGGTTGCTTGTGAGTGGACTTTCAAAAATTTTCTTAACATTTGAGGATTTTTATCAATAAATTTCTGATTGGCAATGACCACACAGCAGGGATGATTTGGCCATATATCACTAGAGTACATTAACAAACTACCATCGCCACTCATATAAGATTGTGATACATATGGCTCCCATGCAATAAACGCATCAACTGAACCTGATTTCAGGCTCTCATCCATTAAAGGTACTTCCACATCGGTGTTGCAGAAGGAATTGGTGGGATAATTGTTGTTATGCATTAAATAGATTAATAGAATATCCTGTATAGAAATACTTGGCGGAGTAGCCACTGTTTTATCCTCTAAATCAGTAACACTTTTTATAGTATCATTTTTAACCATGATACCACTACCTTCCAGATTAACCGGTGCTACCACCTTCACAGCAAACCCTTTGTCGATTCCCCTCAAAACAGGAGCCATTCCGCAATAACCTACATCAATAAGACCCCGGTCAGCAGCCTGAACCATTTCTGTTCCTGAACGAAATGGGACCATTTCCACATTAAATCCCTCTTTTTCAAACATGCCCTTTGCATCTGCAATAAAAAGAGCAGAATCATGGTCACTTGGAAGGTAACCCACTACAATAGTTTCCTGAGACATTAAATAGTAAGCAGAACTTTCATAAACCATTAAGCACACTAATAGAAGAGCTCCTATATATGTTATCCAAGTGATTTTTTTCATTTTAATAACCTTATTATTTACTAACCTATATTAAACCATTAAAATACGTCTCTTATTTATTCACAGTAGTGTTTTTCTCTTAAGATTATAAAAATATATTAGTATTAAAAAATTAAATTAAGTGAAAAGATAATTATAATAATTCTGGCGATAATATGGACCAAATTACAGACACATTTCAAATTGAAGATAATCACTATGCTTCTTTTGCAAATAAAACAAAGATATCAATAGAAAAAGGCCAAGGAATATATGTCTACGACGAAAAAGGCCAAAAATATGTAGATTTCACTTCGGGTTGGGGTGTAACCAGCATCGGGCATGCTAATCC
>DAWK01000152.1 GCA_002509745.1 Methanobacteriaceae archaeon UBA349
GCCAGTAATTCTTCTCCATATCCCACGTGCTGACCTACCACAGATTTTTTCTCTCCAATTGGAACTAAAGAACCATAAACATGGAGTTCTCTCACCAAAGCAGTTTTATCATCTATTTCTGGCCTATGGGCTTTATTTGATGGAATTCTCAGCCTTAAAAACCCGGCCAGAACATCGGAAATAGGGTCTTCCTGGGAAAGGAATATTTCTCCCCCACCTACTGACGAATAAGTTTCTTCCATCAGTTGTATTTGGTCTAAATCAGCTTTTATTCCTCTTGAAGCTTGATGGCCTACTTCCCTACACCTTATACATTGGCATTGGACTCCCTCTTCTTCTAAACGATTGTAAACTAGCTCTCCTAAATTGGACTTTTGCACCCCGGCTTCTATTAATGGTGAAGGAATATCCCGTTGTATTCGCATGGTTCTAACCCATTTGGGGAGCATTTTTTTTATTTCTACAATGAGATCAACGGCTTCTTCAGTGGTGTAAGGTTCATAATCTCCTCTTTCCCACATAGCATGCATTTCACTACCTTTAGTTATTAAACAGGGATATATTTTCAGCATGTCTGGTTTAAAGGATGAGTCTGTGAATAAACGGTTGAATATTCTCATATCTCGTTCAAAATCTGAGAATAATCCGGGCATGAGGTGCATGGCTACTTTGATTCCTGAATCTCTCAGTACTCGATTGGATTCAATCACGTCCTTTACACTGTGGCCTCTTTTTATTCGTTGATATATGTAATTATAAATGGTTTGAACACCTAACTCAACTCTAGTAACACCCATATTAAGCATACGATTCACATCTTCCACTTTACAGTAATCTGGGCGAGTTTCAAAGGTAATTCCCACGCATCTTATCTTTGATGTTTCATTGGCCTTTTGGGCATCTTCCAGGAGTACGTATTTTTCTAGGCCATAATGAGGTATGGGTGAATTTAAAATGGAATTGGGGGATGAATTGTTATGGCTTTCTGGTATTTCATCCATAATCTCATGTTTTAAATTTATTTGAGATTCTTTTAAACCAAAATCAACCATGGCTTCCAGGCACTTGGCTACAAACCATTCTTGATAACATAAAACGTGGGCCGGGAAAGTTCCACCCATAATTATTAATTCCACTTTATCTAAGGCATGTCCGATGCTGTTCAACTGTTTTAAACGGTTGTAAACTTGGTCATAAGGATGGAACTTGTACATTCTGGCCCGGAGTGCTGCAGGTTCCTCTCCAGTGTAACTAGGTGGTGCATTATCACTTTCTGGACAATATAAGCATCTTCCATGGGGACAATCCTGAGGTTGACACATCACGGCCACTATGGCCACCCCAGATATGGTTCTGGTGGGTTTTTTCACTAAAACATCACCCAGAATCTTCTTTTCACGGGGAGTGGCATATTTTAGAATAAGGGAATTACTCATGAATTCTTCCAATTTAAAGTCACGGCAGGTCTGACGCTTTGCTTTTTCCAGCTCTTGCTTTGAATTGATTTTTCCTTGAAGTATATGTTCAATTATGGTTCTGCAGGCATTTTCCATGCATTATTCTCCCTATTTTAAATTTAATAATATAATAAATTAGATTTTATTAATATCTGTATGAAAAATCATAATAGTTTGATTATTTAAGCTATCTGATTAACTATTGATTATAATTATTTTATTAATAATATTAGATTTATTTGGCCTTATTCTTCATTAGATTTAAAATCTTAATAATATCTGTTTTTGATATAATTCCCACCAATTTATCATCTTTCACTACAGGCAAACGTCCTAAATTATGTTTTGTAAGTTTTTCAAGGGCAATTATAACTTCCTCATTTGGATTGGTGGTGATTAAATCTTTACTCATCACATCAGATACTAATAAGTTTTTATTTTCTTTTTTAGCATTTGATAAATCATGAAAAGTTACTATACCCTCTAATTTTTCCTCACTCATAACTGGATAACCCATGTGTTTGTATTGAAACATCTTTTCTAGTGCTTCCTCTATACTTATCTGTGGTGAAAGTGTCATAACTTCGGAGGTCATGATATTTTCAACCTTCAGGTCTCCTAAAAGTGAAGAGATTATGGTAGCTTTGTATTCCTGATCAGCTCCAATGTAAATAAACAGTGCAATTAATATAAGGAAAAAGTTAGGTAAAAATATTCCTGCTCCGGCCATTAGTATGGCAAAAATTTTCCCAATAGAAACTGATAATTCTGTGGCCCGCACATATTTCATTCTTTCTGCTAAAATAGCCCTTAATACTCTTCCACCATCCATAGGAAACGCAGGTAGCAAATTAAACACTGCTAAAACCAGATTAACTAAGGCAAATTGCAGTATAAATGCAGAAGCAAATAGGGGCAATGCTGACTCAGTAACTAAGAATAATAGGTAGGAAAGTCCAGCAATTATCACATTGGCCATGGGCCCCACTGCAGCAATATAAAGCTCTTGCCTAGGTTCTTTAGGAATTTCTCCCATTTGGGCCACTCCACCAATAGGTAGAAGCACAATTCTTTCTATATCCACCCCATATCGCTGGGCAATATACGAATGTGAAAGCTCGTGAATCACCACGGTGACGAAAACAAGGGTTATTAAAACTGCTAACTCTAATTGGATTATATTTAAAATGGCCATTAAATAAATGAATAATATTAATAATAAAAATGAGATATCCAGTTCAATTGGAATTTCAAATACAGTGAGAATTCTCAGGGATGTTTTCATGAAATTATATTTGTTTCATTTACTCTAAATAATTTTAGAATTATTAATACATTTTTTTAGACTAACAGATTAGCATAATATTTTGGAAAATAGATTTAGCT
>DAWK01000047.1:0-6881 GCA_002509745.1 Methanobacteriaceae archaeon UBA349
GAATTTGTAAGGGACGAAATTAACCATTCATTAGATATTAATAGTAATGAAATTACTTACAGAGCTTCAGATGTTTTAAAGAAGGGTCATGGGTTATGCTTTACCAAATCTCACTTATTGGCGGCACTGTTGCGATGTGAAAATATTCCTACGGGTTTCTGTTATCAAAAATTATCTACCAACTTTGGAAAGATATTCCATGGTTTAAATGGAGTTTTTCTTGATGAAAAATGGTTCAGATTGGATGCACGAGGCAATACTGGTGAAATAAATGCTCAATTTTCATTAAATGGAGAAAAATTAGCGTATATTCCTCAAAAAGAAATATGGGATGTTGATTATCCTTATATTTATTCAAATCCTTGTCCTGAAATAATTGAAATACTCCAAAGCAATTCCAAGTTGGATGAGGCTATAAATCAGATAATTGATTTAATATAATTTATATTTAGGACTTATTTTTATCTATACTGATAAATAATAATTATTTTGAAATTTAAGGTGATATTAATGAAAAATTATGTGCATGGTTATTCTAAGCGAGAATCAGAACGTCTGGAAGATCAGGCCGATACACTCTCGGAAATACTTCATCATGATACTTTTTTCCCTACAGGAAGCAAAGTTTTAGAGGCAGGATGTGGTGTAGGTGCCCAAACAGTTATAATAGCTAAAAACAGTCCAGATGTGAGTATAACCTCTATTGACATTTCAAAAGAATCATTAAATGCTGCAAAAAATTTAATTGAAAAAGAAGGAATTAAAAATGTCCAGTTTAAACAGGCAGATATAATGGAACTACCCTTTGAAAAAGAAAGTTTTGACCATATCTTTATTTGTTTTGTTTTAGAACACCTTTTAGATCCAGTAATAGCCCTCAAAGAGCTTAAAAAATATTTAAAAAAAGGAGGCTCTATTACGGTTATTGAAGGTGATCATGGGTCCTGCTATTTCCATCCAGAAACTGAGGAATCCGTAATGGCCTGGAATTCTTTAATCAAGGCTCAAGAGGATTTGGGTGGTGATCCTATGATTGGAAGACGAATTTATCCACTCTTAGAAGATGCAGGATTTAAAGATGTTCATGTAACTCCCCGAGTGGTTTATGTAGATGGGAGCAAGCCGGAAATGGTGGATGGTTTCATAAAAAAGACTATAATTGCTATGGTGGAAGGTGTGAAAAACCAGGCTATTGATTCTGGTCTGATAAATCATGGCCAATGGGAAAAAGGAATAGATGATTTATATAAATCTGCCCAAAAAGATGGAACATTCTTTTACAACTTCTTTAAAGGGTCGGGAATAAAATAATTTTAAGAAAGTTAATTTTAAAAAGTTTTCTTTTTTGATAATCTTTTTCAGGTTATATACAAATTATTATCTATTTTTATGCATAATAATAATTACCTAATGGAGAATATGTCTAAATAAGGAAAAACTGTGTGATAATATGAAAATATCTGTTATTTTGGCCCACCCACATAATAAAAGTTTCAACTATGCTATTTATGAAACTGTTTTAAAAACTCTCAAAAAGAATGGGCATGATTTAAGGGCCCATGACTTATATTATGAAAAATTTAATCCCTTGCTAGAAGGTTTTGAAATGGCTACTGGTGAAACATCTGATTGGATGATAATTCAACATAGAAAAGAGATTAAAGAAGCTGACGGAATAATAATTATCCACCCCAATTGGTGGGGCCAGCCACCTGCTATTTTAAAAGGATGGCTTGATCGTGTACTTCGCTCTGGAGTGGCCTATGAGTTTGATGAGGACGATGATGGTTCTGGAGTTCCTAATGGTCTTTTAAAAGCAAAAGTGGCCATGGTATTTAATACTTCTAATACTCCTGAAGAAAGGGAAAATGAAGTGTTTGGTGATCCACTAGAGCGGATATGGAAGGACTGTGTTTTTGATTTCTGTGGTATAAAAAACTTTTATCGAAAAATGTTCCGGTTAATGGCCAGCAGTCCACTTCAAGAACGAGAAAAATGGTTGAATGAAGTAGAAAAACTGATTAATACTTATTTTCCTGATGAAAACCAGAAAATCGAAAAGAAATTTAATTAAAGAAGTTTATGAAATAAGAATTTAATAATATTGAACCCTGGAAATGATTTCAATTAATAAAGAAAATAATCAAATAAAATAATTATTTATTTCCTTCTTCTTTTAAATTCATCTAAAAGTTCATCTAGTTCTATTCCTTTATAAACCAGCAATAATAATGTGTGAAAAATCAAATCGGCCGATTCATATACTAAATTATCATTATTTTTAGATGCTATGATGACTTCTGTTGCTTCTTCCCCTATTTTTTCCAGTATTTTATCTTCTGCAGCTTTTTTATCATCTTGCATTATTTTTGAGGTGTAGGAATCAATGGGATTATCTCTACGATTTTCTAAAATCTGGTATATTTCTCGTATTATATCTTCATTAGCCATTTTTCTTCCTCTTTTTATCTCTCATACTGCGAGTAATGGCTATCAGGGGATGCTGAGCATCATCTATGATTTCTATATCATCAAAAGAAAATATTCCATTTAAATCGGCTGTTTTTTCCATGCCCAGTTTTAATTCCTGTTGTAAATCAATAACATAGGAATCTATTTCCTGACATCCTAAAGTGCGAGCTGCCACGGTCCGGTGGTGCCCATCAACAAGTACAAAACGTTCACCGGTCTTTACTACAATTGTAGGTTCTGCTAAGCCTCTTTTTAGTTCATATGTTCTTCCTTGGAGCTCGTCTGCGTATACTTTATCTTGAGTTGGCCTAAGACGCTGTGTAGGGACTTTCATCCGCTTTACTTCAGTTTTAATCCCATAAAGTTGTTCAAGGGTCTTTTTGAAGTAATTAACTTTCATGGGTGTTGATCTTTCAATGTGAGATCTTACTATGTCAGTATTAGTTATAATTCCTACTAAGGTACCTTTTTTATCAATAACTGGTAATCTGGATATTCCCATTCTAAACATAACTCTGGCAGCGTCATTAATGGACATATCTCGATCAGCTACCACTATATTGGTAGACATTATATCGTGCACTAATTTTTGCCTGTCTTTTAGTAAAAGGTCAAAAGCAGTGACCATTCCAATAACCGCCCCATTTTTTTTCACGGGGAATCCATCGTGACCACTATCTTTCATAAGTTGAATTATATCTTCATTTGGAGTTTCTGGAGGGACAGTAATAACTTCTTTTGTCATATAATCTTTAACCAAAGGTTTATTGCTCATATTACTCCTCCATTATAAATATTCTGCCTTTTTCCACATCAAATTTTCAGTATTTGGAATGACTAAAGCGAAAAATTATAACATTTCTTTTAAAAGCTCTACAGTACGGCCAGGTTCTGCTTTTCCTCGAGTAAAACGCATTACTTGTCCTACTAAGAAGTTTAAAGCGGCAGATTTTCCTTCATGATAATCAGCAACTGCTTCTGGATTTTCATCAATGGCTTTTTGAGCGGCTTGAATTACTTCGTCTTCATTTACAATACCTATTAAGCCCATTTTCTCAGCAATTTCTTTTGGAGATTTGGAACTGTTTGGCATATTCTCTATAATTCGCTGCCCTGCCTTAGTAGTCACTTCTTTCTTTTGAACCATTTTTAGCAGTTCAATTACTTGTTGCGGAGTTATTCCACTTTCAGCAAAGCTTATTTTGTTGTAATAAAGAACTCTTTTTAATTCGTCCCTCATCCAAAGAGCGGCGAACTGTGGATCCACATTTTTAACTACTTCTTCAAAAGCATCGGCCAGTTCTAGTTCTGAAGTAAGAACTTTGGCAGGTTCTTCAGTAATATTATACTGTGCCATGAACCTTTTAACTTTAATATGTGGTGGTTCTGGCATTTTTTCCCTAATAACTTCCACTTGTTCTTCTTTAGCCTGCATTGGTGGTAAATCTGGGTCAGGAATGAATCTGTAATCTTCAGCTCCTTCTTTAAGTCTCATAGAAACAGTTATCATTTGAGCTTCCAGAAATGCTCTTGTTTCCTGGGTAATTTCTACTCCTCTCGTTATAAGATTTTTCTGACGAACCATTTCAAATTTAAGTGCTTTGTAGGCTCCCTTAATAGAGTTTATATTCTTTATTTCTACTCTTTTACCACCTTCTAGGGAAATATTTACATCGGCTCGCATGGTACCTTCTCCACGAGCATTACCACTGTATTCCAGCACCCTTATAAGTTCCCTTAAGAAAGCTCGAGCTTCTTCCGGTGATTTCATGTCCGGTTCAGTCACAATTTCAATTAATGGTATTCCAGAACGATTAAAATCAACAATTCCTAAATCTGGTTTGTACTGACCTGGATCTTCTTCCATATGCACTTCTCTTATTCTAACACCATTTAAATCTCCTTCATATCCAATAGGAACTGAAGTACGTTGATATCCCGACGGAAGATCTGGATAATTATAATGTTTTCTCATGAAGTAAGTAACATCATCTGCAATCTTACAATCCAGCATAAGGGCGATTTTAAGAGCACCCTCTAGGGCATTTTCATTGGTAGGGAATGGTTTAGCACCGGGTTGGTTTAAACAAACGTGACAAATATTGGTATTTGCTGGTGCATCCTGATAGTTGGTGTGACAATCACAGAAGAGTTTAGAATCAGTTTCCAGTTGAACGTGAATTTCAAGTCCGCATTTCATTTTAATAGTAATCCCTCCTCTAAATCTGCTTGTTGCAGATTATAACGTTTAAATTCAACGTTGAAAGGTATTTGAGTATTATTTTAAATTAGATTTTAAGTTAGATATTTTAATTAAGAAATTGATTTATAGATGACTATTTTAGATAATTTATTAAATTAATTTTAAAGTGATATCTATGAATTATTAGAAATTTAATTCATTTTAAATTTTATTTTGATATAATGTATCTGGACATTCAAGTATTCGAAATATAACTAATTTCATTTTAATATATTATTCATTTAAAGATTTGTTTTTTAAACACATATCAATGTATCTTTTTATATAGGGTTCCAATTCACCAGCGGGAGGTCCATTTAAAAGCTGATCAAAGTCAGTAAATGTTCCTTTAAGATTTTTACCGGCCCAATGAACTTCTTCTTCTACTCTTTTCCCGTAGCGGGTTCCAAACATTTTAAAAAGAGGAAATTTTGTTAATCCATTAGCCCCTGCAAGAATCAAAGGCCCCATATTGGCCAGGTTATCCACCCAGGTTCCACAGATTATTTCAAGTTTAGGGAATGTTATTCTGGTGGCAGCTACTACTCCTGCGTAATATAGTGATGCCGGTTGGGATTTATTTTCAAAAGGGGTTCCTTCATGGGGGTTTAATGAGTAAAATATGACTCGATCAATTTTAAGATCATTAATAAGATCAAAAAGATATTTTAAATCGGAAGGTGTCTCGCCCAGGCCTAAAATAATGGTTATGGCTTTTTTAAATCCTAAATCTCCGGCTAGATTCAGCATCTCACTAATATTTTCTATACTTTTGCTGGGACAGACTTCTTTTTGCTTTTGGGGATTGGCCATTTCCACAGCACCAGTAATTCCTTCGATTTCTTCCCCATAATCTTCTAAATCTGGTGTAATTCCTATATTCAACCAAACTGGTTTTTTGGTTATGCCATAAATCTGCTGGGCAATAGATTTAATTTCTGAAGTACTAAATGAACCGTATCCTCCTGATAGAAATTCTATATTCCATCCCATGCGCAGGCAAAGTTCTGCTTCAGCTAATATGGCATTAACTTTTCGCCTGGCAGTTTTAGGATCTTTAATATTTTGTTTTTGAGTGCTCATATAGCAGAAGGCACAATCTCCTTTATCACACCACCAGGAAAGGAAAATAGCTCTTTCTAAGGTTATATCTAAACCATGTTCTTGAACTGTTATTTTATTGGCATTTTCCATTAGTTCGAGAGTTTTGAACTCTTCTAATTTCTTTATAACTTGCATGCTGCACCTTAAATTCAAAATATTTCATTAATAAACATTGAATTATGACTTTAATTAATTTAATTAATTTTTAGTAATTCTCTAATTTTTTAATAGATTATTAAAATAATAGATTATTAAAATTATTTAATAGCATATTTTGATAATATATGTATTTTTTTGAATTCATATAGAATAAAATAATAGAATATAAATTAAATAGATGGAATAAGTATTTACATTATACTCATCATTTAAAACATATTAAATTAGCATACCTTAAATTAATTATCAATTAATGAAAAATAATATTGATAATAAGGATGGAATTATGGCATATTGCTCTAATTGTGGCGAAAAAAATAAAAATGGCAACAAATTTTGTTCAAACTGTGGCGAACCTTTAAATTCGGCCCGTTCAGAACCATCTAAACCCATTAAATCTCGCTTGAAATCTCAAGAGTCTTACTCAAAAAGTCAACCATATACTGAACGACCTTCTAAAATGGAAAATCGTTATGAGACTCCAAAAGTTACATTTGAATGGAATATTGTCATTGTGGGTGCCTTAATTTTGGTAATTGTGGCCGGGATTTTAGGCAGGATTTTACCTATTTTAGCCATTGTTATTGCGGCAGCTATTGCAATTATTTATGCATTATCTGCTACTCGTAAAATGGCTACTATTGTTGTGATAATACCTTTAATAATGGTCCTGGCTGCTTCAATTTTTGCACTTTTTAGCTTGTAATGAATTTAAAAAAATAATTTAGTTTCAGCTAAAAACCATTTATCTGTATCATTTTTAGCCATATTATTATGAATTAAGCAAAATTTAGTGAAATTTAGCTGATGAAAAGAGGATTTATTTGTAAAAATGATCCTGCACCCAAAACGTTTATATACAATGACTATCAACCTAATTATACTCCCATAAAGAGCTATGTTT
>DAWK01000047.1:6985-20230 GCA_002509745.1 Methanobacteriaceae archaeon UBA349
ATGGGTTCGAATCCCATTGGGCCCACTTTAAGTATGCCTTTATATATAAAAACAAACCTAATATAAAATAAATTTAATATTATATTCACATGCTCCGGTGGTGTAGTCCGGCCAATCATTTCGGCCTTTCGAGCCGAAGACTCGGGTTCGAATCCCGGCCGGAGCATTTTTCATAATTTTGAAGTTTTTCGTTTCAGATGAGTTTTATCTTAATAATTTTCACAATTATATAGATAAATTTCTGAAAGATTGCACTTTTTGGGTGATATTTAATGGATTAATAGCATCTTATAGATGTTTGCCTTTCCTTAGCGGGGGTGCCCGAGCTGGCCAAAGGGGACAGGCTTAGGACCTGTTGGCGTAGGCCTACCAGGGTTCGAATCCCTGCCCCCGCATTGAATCCTAATCATGATTTAAATTAATTCAATTTTATAAAATGTGCCGGGGTGGGGTAGGTGGTTATCCTACGGGACTGTGGATCCCGCGACTCGGGTTCGAATCTCGGCCCCGGCCCCATGATTACTTCTTTTTAGATATAATTTGAATTATTTTGATTTTTTATATCTTTTTAACATATTTACAGTTGCCTTTTTGAATCAAAACTGCAATTATTAAATTTTCAACGAACTAATTTCCATAATGTACGTTTTTAATTACTTTTGCTTGGTTTTCTAAAATAAAATTTTGATTTAATTAACTAATAATCTTTTTAATAAGTAAATACACAATAACTATATCAATTTACAAAATAAATAATTAAATCGACTAAGCTTAATTTTAAGGATAGATCCCTATGATAAAAATGGAACGAACTTATGGATGCTTTCGTGCTAATGTTTTAGCCGATGGCAAGCAAATAGGGACCATGGAAGGGATTTATCTCACTCAATGGTTCGTAAAAAATAAATACCGCTTTACAGGTTCATTTAATCGTTATTTAGCCGATGAACCTAAATATTATCATCCGGGGGTAACTGTGGATGTTGTTCTCCCAGAAAAACAAATAATTGTAAAAAATGTGTTTATTGAATGGATTAGAGAACCATCTGGAAGTGGAACATTCAATGCAGAAAGAATTGAAAGTTACATTTAATATTTTATAATTACGAGAATTAATTTCTAATTTATTTTTTAATGCTGGCTGAGTTTTATGGTAAAAAAAGGATCGAGAGAAGAAAGAGATTTAGTTAGAATTCTTTGGGAAGAGAAATTTGCAGCTATGCGAGCACCGGCCTCTGGTGGAGCAACAAAAAAACCATTACCTGATGTTTTAGCAGGGAATGGTGAAAAATACCTGGCCATTGAGGTGAAAACAACCACTAAAGACAGAATTTATATTGATTCTCCTAAAATAGAAGGCCTTTGCGAGTTTTCTAACATTTTTGGGGCCATACCTTATGTGGGAATTAAATTCAAGTATAAAAAATGGCGTTTTTTGTCTCCTGATGATTTATTCCAAACTAAAAATGGGAACTACCGTTTAGATTTGGACCTGGCATTAGAAAAAGGTTTGGAGATTAATGAACTTTTAGGCCAAGATAAACAAGTTAAATTTTAATAAATGGGAATAAATTAATTAAATTGAATATAATCTACTTTTTTTCTCATTGTCATTTATTAAGAATAAACTAATTTAATATAATTAATCAACTGAGGTGGAAAAATTGGTAAACTGGATAGTATTGTCGTGTTTTTTGATAAAATAAATAAATTTTAGAACTTATTAGAAAATAGCTTAACCTTCTTTTTGTATTTGAAATTTTATAATCTAAAATCACTTCCAAATACCATCAAGCAAATAGCATAATCGTTGCACCAATATGTATGGTGTCAGCATATCTTATCATTTTAAAGCCCCAAACTGAAAGAATTACACAGCATATACAAAAAATCATCTTAATAAATTAGATTAGTGCATCTCCTACAATCATTATATGCTATTTTTTCAAATTTTGCTAATAAACTGGGGTTTGGAATTATATATTAATTTTTTATTAAATTAGACATAAAATTTAGAAATATTCTTGTTCATCACCATAAGGTTTAAATATTAAATTCATCTACTAATTAGTTACTATGCCAAGGTAGCTTAGAGGCGAAGCGGTGGACTGCAGATCCATTACACGGGAGTTCAAATCTCTCCCTTGGCTTGTATTATTATCTTGAGAATCATCTGATTTTTAGGAAACCTATTATTAGGGGTCATAGTGTAATCAGGCTATCATCTGGGACTCCAGTTGTCTTTGAAGAAAAGCGCGCTCTGAAGGTATTAAGTACCCAATGATGATCAATTGGAGTACTGAGACAAGAGAAATCCTAGGATCTGGGTTCAAATCCCGGTGACCCCATTTTATGCTCTTTTTAAATAGATTTATATCATTTTAATTATAATATCAGTATTCAAAGGATATTGATTTGTCAACTCAATTTTGATTTTCTAGAAATTTTAAGTTTAGTTACTGGTGGAAATATGGAAAAAATAAATGATGTGGCTTTTATTGAAGGTAAAGGATATGATTCAAATATTTATGTCGCTGGAGACATTATTTTTGACACGGGAACTGGTGAAAACAAGAAATACGTTTTTTCTGAGATTTTAAAGGCAGGAATTAACCCCGCAGATATTTCAACCATTGTAAATACACACTGTCACTTTGACCATGTAGGTGGAAATTCTCTCTTCTCAGGGGATATTATGATCCATGAAGAAGATGCAGAAGCACTGGAATCTGGAGATAGTATGGCTACAGCAGCTTATATGTTTGGAAAATCAACCGAACCTACAAAAATAGCCAAAAAACTCCAAGAAGGAGATAAAGTAGCTGATTTTGAAGTAATTCATACTCCGGGCCATACTCGAGGAGGAATATGCCTATTCGATGGTGAGATTTTAATATCTGGAGACACAGTTTTTGCCAATGGCGGAATTGGGAGAATGGATATTGGTGGAAGCTATGAGGATATGATAAATTCTCTGGAAAAGCTTCAAAAGATAAGTGTGGAATATTTACTTCCGGGCCATGGTCCCTGGACTAATAATGCCCAACAACACATAGATATGTCATATAAAATGGCTAAACGCTTTTAATAAACGATTATAATTTCTTTAAAATTAATATAATAAAAAAATTGTTCTTTAATTTTTATTAATTTAAATTTTAAATCTTATTTTTTAATTTTTTTAAATAAAATAAATTTTAATAACTAATTCTAATAATTATATAATTTTAACCTCAAAATTTCATCAAATAATCAATTAGCCATCAACATAAATGGTTAAGTTGCTTGGAGTATAATGACCACCCAAAAAGTCGGAATAAGTTATTTTCCACTGATTATTCTCAAATTTAGCATCTATAGGAGTATAATATGAATACCAGATGAATCGTTGTGCTGCAACCGTAGAATTGGTCTTTTTAATGGCGTTAATTCCTGAGGAATACGTTCCATTTTCAATCACAAGGCCACTATAATTTCTCTGGAATGTTTTTTTCCCTGTAAGTCCATTATATGTGTAAAGCTGATATTCTTGGTTTTCAGGATTGATAAGAACCCCTTGCCATACAAACATGTTTGAAGTAGGATAAGTGGCTGTTTGAGTGAAATTTCCTTCTAAATTTTCTTCCAGAGCATGAGTAGCATTTATCTTTTCATAGCATCTTAGGCCTCCAAACGAAACCAGCATAATTACAAATAGGACCATGGCTATTTTTTTGTACTTCCAGCTTATTTTAAGGTATAACACAATCAAAACTGCTAGAGCAGCTATGGTGGTCAGGGCATCGGTGTAATAATAGAGATGGGCACTGAAACGTTCCATGGAGAATGGATAAAAGAGGGGAATACCTCCAGTAGTCAAGAAATCCAAAAATAGATGGGTTAATACTCCAAAATAAGCTAATAAAACGGTTTTCCAATTGAATATTAGATTAATGTCTCTTTTAATTAGTTTTCTGACAAATTCCTGGATTGGTTGCCTGGTTACTAGGTATAGGAATATTGCTGCTGTCATAAATCCAAAAATAAATGAATGGGTAATTCCTCTATGGGTCAAAATGAAGAATTCGGGGAGCAAAAATCCTATAAAAATTAAAATAAAATCAAAATCTGCTGATGTACCACCCAAACTTCCTTCTATAGGCCATTTAGATCCTATAAAGAATAAAATAATGAAAGGAATTAGAAAATGTGTGAAAAGATCCATGGGTTGACTCCAGAATTATAATTAATAATTTATTAATATTGATTTAAGTTTAAGTATTTGTTTAAATTTTGTTGAAGTCTTATTTTTTAATTTTATAAATTTATTTTATTTATTAGATACTCGAAAAAAGTTAGAAATTAAAAAGTTGGAGATATTGATTTCCAAGGAATAAATGGATGGTGGTAATTTAAAAGGCTCCCCCACCTCCACCACCAAATCCTCCACCTATGTCCCCAATAGTTCCCACAATATCGCCAACGTCACCGTTGGCTGAGCTAGGACTCATTCCCATGTCCAATGAAGAAGCTAATAGATAATAACCACCATAATAATGGAACATGAACATGTCACTACTTTCTAATTGGTCTGTAGGTAGTGATAATTCCATGGCTTTACGAACTGCTTCGGCAGAGCCTAATGCAGTGGCATATACTAAGTATTTGTTCCATATTTTAACTGATTCTGGAGGATATTCATTAATTAAACTGAAATCATTTATATATTTCTTAAAGTTCTGCCATTTGGCATCATATTCTTTTCCATAGGTTGTCCATTGCCCTCCAATCTTTTGAGGTAGAATTAAAGAAACTGCTGACACAACTCCTAATGCTATGGCACATAACATGGCACTTCCAGCAACTGGTAAATCAAAAAGACTTACAAAAAAGACTATTATGGCCACAATTATCCCACCAGTTCCAAAAATCTTTATTAAAGAATCTCCTTTCTTTAAAAAAACTTCTTGAAGCTTTTCATCATTTAAAAACTCGGCCTTAATAGCTCCTTTCCAATTTAAATAAGTTCCACTAAAAATTCTGGCTTCTTCTGGATTTGATAAGCTACTGGAAATTTTATCCAGTGATATGGTTCCATCTTCTTCAAAACTCTTTAAAAAGTTGTAAACATATGATTCGAATTCATTGAGTTTCTCAGGATCTTTAGATAGATTTAAATTAAAGAATATAGATTTGGATACTTCTAATCCATAGCCTTCTTTTTCAGAATCTTTGCTGCTTATAGTAAAATACTTCCTATCAATTAAATCCATTATGGTGGCTTTAAATCCATCCATATCTGGTTCTCCAATCTTTTTTGAAAATCCAGGTCCACATATGGCATTCACAATTGCTGGAGGGTCATTGGATGGTATGTCTCTTTCGTATTCGGCTTGATAATTAATTTTAGGTTCTCTTCCATATTTCCAGTATATAATACATGGAATAAAACATGCTAAAATCAATATAACTGATAAAAATGAGTAAAGCAAGTGTTTAAAGTGCAATTGATTCTGGTAATTGGCCTGCATTTGCCCTATGGTTGCTGCTGCATTTTTATTTATTATAATCCCATTAGTGGGATTGGCCAGGAATTGACTTTTAGGAATAAGCATTCTTAATTCAAAATAATTTCCAGTGGGGATGTTGGTACTGGTTACTTGTAGATCATTGCCTTGCCAAACTGAATTTTCAGCATAATATGGAGGATTTAACCAAATTTTAACTCCACTACTTGAGTTAAGGTGTATATTGGCCACCATTTTTTCAATATCAACGCTCCACCCAGAACCAACTAATTTGTACTGCAATTCGGCAATATCATTGTAGAATTTTATAACATGTGTAAAATCGTACTCATAAGTCACATAAACGCTTTTGTCAGTAATGGGAATTTTTTTCGCAGCATCAGAATAAAGGTTAACTTTTATATGCGCATTATTGCTTTGATTAGTTACAGTATACGTGGAATATGCTCCACTACTGGTAACTTTCAGATTTTCGACCTGCTGGCCATTTAAAGGAATGTCTCGGTATACTCCGTGAAAAGTTCCTTGAAAAGAGTAATGAACCGTCTCTTTAACATGAATGCTTCCATCATCCAGCACAAAAAGGTCTATATTCATTAGAGGTATGGAATAACTGTTATCTGCATAACTAGCTGAACAGCATAATGAAATTGTAATCAGAAAAATAAAAATAAATGAAATAAAATGTTTTTTATCCATTAAATCACCTAAAATTAAACCATCTAAAATTCAACTTTAGGTACTGATCTAGCGGATTCTTCGGTTTCAAAGAATTCAGCTTCACTAAAATTGAATTGGTTGGCAATAATGCTACTCGGGAACATCTGAATTTTGTTATTGTACATCATTACCGTATCATTGTAGAATTGTCTGGAATAAGCAATCTTATCTTCGGTTTCAGATAACTGGGCCTGTAATTCCTGGAAATTTTTACTGGCTTTTAAATCAGGATAATTTTCAGCTACGGCAAAGAGAGTTTTTAAAGCTCCAGTTAACTGATTATTGGCCTCTTGATTTTCCTGCACGCTTTGAGCATTTATAACATTTGAACGGGCCTTAGTTACCTCTTCAAATACTCCTTTCTCGTGTTTAGCATATCCTTTGACGGTTTCCACCAAATTTGGTATTAAATCAGTTCTTCTTTTAAGTTGAACGTCTATTTGGGACCATGCATTTTTTACCCGGTTACGTAGATTAATCAGGCTGTTGTACATGGATACAATCCAAACTATTAGAATTATTATGACTATTAGAACAATGACTGTTATTAACCAACTCATTTTTTACACCCAATACCAATAATGCATTTTTTATTATTTAAATTTTATTAAATAATTAATTCAAATGAATATTGTTCAAAAATAAGCTTTTAGAATGATTTTCCAAAGGTTATAATGGTCAATATGAATAATTTAATTTTAATTGATATTTTAGGAATATAATACCTATAGGAATAAATATCTAAAAAAAGCATAATTATTATATTCAAAATATGAAAAATTGAAAATAAGACTTATTATGCAAAAATAACTTCAAATAGCCGATAAAATGAAATAAGAATTTAAAAAAGTATTAAAAAATATTTTTATTATTAATTAATGAATTTTATTTAGTAAAAATCTTAGTAACTTCTTTTACGGCATCTATTTTTACTAGAACAGAAACTTTACTGCCTTCATTTAAAATCATATCTGCACGGGGAATTTCAATATGGCCGTTATTGTAGATAGAAACAATAATGTAATCGTCTGTGGGAGAAATGTCCCCTACTCGTTTTCCGATTATTTTCTTATTTTTAATGGTCATATCCAGTATTTCGGCATCACCACTACCTAAAACAATCAAATCTGCTACTTTAGGCCGGGTTATGAGTTTTTCAAGATAACCTGCTGCAGTTCGCTCCGGACTTATAACATGATCAATACCTACTTTACGGAAGGCTTCCTCGTGATCAGGGTTACTTACTCGTGCAATAATCTTGGGGATATTATATTCTCTTACCAAAATGCATGAAAGCAAATTAGCTTCGTCATTACCGGTTGCAGCCACAAAAACATTAGCATTGTTAATATTCGACTCTTCCAGTGTTTTGATGTCGGTTCCATTACCACAAATCACCAGAGCATCTAATTCTACCGCAGCATTACCACACAATGATTCATCATTTTCAATGAGGGTGACATCGTGACCATCAGAAATTAAAAGGCTTGCTAGAGTTAATCCCACTCTACCTCCCCCCATTATAACTACATACATATATTGTACACCTTACTTTAATCAACTAAGCATTTAACAGGATAAATTTGAAATATTGATTTTTATTAATGTTTTTTAAAATATAAAAATTCTAAATATCACTAATTCAGTGAGTGATTTTCTTTGCATATTCTTATTAATAAGCTTTTTCTAAATTAATATTCTAAAATTTTATTCATTAATTCTAATGCAACTAGCTGCGTTTTAATAATTCTAATCCGCCTCTTACTAATATCAGAACAGGTATAATTTCCAGTCTCCCAACCCACATATTAAAAATCATTACTATCTTTGCGATTTCAGGCATATTAGGGGATGTAATCCCCATACTCAACCCAACGTTTCCCTGGGCCGATGCTACTTCAAAAAGGGAGTTCAAAGGATCGTAGCCATATGCTGCCAAGACTAACCAACCGAATAAAAGAAAAACAATATATATTGAGGTGTAAGAACTGGCCTCTCTAATTTCTACGTCACTTACAGTTTTTCCTGAAATTTTACGAGGTATTACTGAACCTTCTGGAGTTAAAATCTTCATTAATTCCCAGTAAACTCCTTTAAGGATGGTAACTATTCTTATTAGCTTAATAGCACCAGTAGTTGAACCGGCAGCCATTCCAATTACCATACATGTTAAAATTAATATTTTAACATAAGATGACCAGGCTATCATTTGTGGAAGAGTTTGAGTATTTGACCCGGTACAACTAAGAGCAGAAACGACGTTAAAAATAGAATCGAGCGGTAAAATTTTACCACTCATAAAAATAAGCATGGAAAATAATGCTACAATAATGACCATGGCTTGAAACTGTATATCTTTTATAGCGAATTTTACATTTCCCTTCAAAACCCGATAGTGCACCAGGAAACTGGTACCACCCACGATCATTAAAAATATGGTGATCATGGTGATTAAATCGCTTCCATAGGCACCAATATTTCCATTTTTAATGGACATTCCTCCAGTGGAGAGATTAGTCATGGTATTGTTAATAGCATCAAAAAGGGACATTCCAGCAAGTCCATAGAGGACAATTCCTAAAATAGTATAAAATAAATAGATCCACCAGATGGTCTTCACGGTATTGGGTATGCTGGGTTTTATACGTTCTTCCCTAGCTTCAGACTTGTATAATCGAGATGCAGCGGTTCCAGGACGAATAAGAATTCCTATAACCACAATAACTACTCCAACTCCTCCAATCCACTGCTCAAGACTTCTTAAAAATAAAATGGATTTGGGAAGTATTTCAACATCGAGAAATATGCTGAGGCCACTACCTGTCCAGGCAGACATATTTTCAAAATAAGCATCAATAAATCCCATTTTAAGGCCTATAATCATCACCAAACTACCAATGAGAGCTGCCCATAGCCAAGCCAAGGCCGCGATTATCATTCCGTGCTTTAGCCTTATGGATCCTCCAGAAGGAACAATTTGTTTTATTAGAGTTCCTATGGTTATGGAAATGGCCGAAGGTATAATAAAACTAATATAATTATTTTCTCCATAAATCAGAGAAACTATAATTGGCAGGATAACTACTACACCAATTCCCTGCATTATGCCTCCCAGATACTCTGAGACTACAAAAAAATCCCGCTTTCCGAAATACTTCATATTATCTTATTAGAGATTTCCTTGATAACATATAAATCTTGTCTTAACAGTAAAAAATCATGTTATTAAAACAGGGATAATTGATGTCAGGGCATTTAATAATCTATTAATCTTGAATATTCAGTTAAAAATAAAAATAGAAAATGTATGTAGTTCTTATTTATTAAATTAGACTTTTTAATCACTTTAAAAAATAAATAAATAAAAATTTAAATATTGTTTTTATTTAGATTTTTTTTCTTCTTCCATAACACTCAATTCAGACCCTAGGAAGTCTTTAATGTCCCGTATACTGTTGAGTAATTGTGCAGGGAACACAATGGTTGAGTTTTTCTCGGCAGCGATGTTACTGAGTACTTGCATAATCCGCAGCTGCAGAGCTACTGGATGTTCAGTAATGATATCTGCAGCATCCCCTAATTTACCTGCTGCCAGATATTCTCCTTCTGCAGAGATAATTTTGGCTCTTTTCTCTCTTTCAGCTTCAGCTTGTAGAGCAATAGCCCTTTGCATGCTTTCTGGCAATTTAATATCTTTTATTTCCACGGTGGTAACTTTAATTCCCCATGGTTCGCTGTGTCCATCTATAATTTCCTGAATTTTTTGGTTGACATGAGGGGTATCTGATAAAACTTGGTCTAATGTAAATTGTCCTACCACACTTCTAACAGTGGTCTGAGAAATCTGATTTACTGCTCGGTTGTAGTTTTCAATCTCTACTACTGCTTTATATGCATCCACCACTTTAAAATAGGCCACTGCGGCCACATCAATGGTTACATTATCTTGTGTAATGATTTTCTGAGCAGGGATAGGCATAGTAACTATTCTAAGTGAAGGCTTTACCATACGATCAACCAGAGGAATAATTATTCTAAGTCCTGGTTCTCTAACACCTATTACTTTACCCAGTCTAAAAACGACTCCTCGTTCGTACTGGTTCACAACCTTGACAGAAAGTCCGATAATAATCAGTATGGCTGCCAATATAATAATTATAGTAAGCAAATCCATTTTATACCCTCCAATGTTCTCTAAATTTTAGATTTTAAACTAATATTATTTCTACTTTTAATAATATGCCTCTTAAAACTAATAAAATTTAGTAAAAATAGGTGAATAATAAACTCAAAAAAGCAAAAAATTTAAAAGGTAATTAATTTAGTATTTAGTTCTATAATTTTATATAGTAGTTTAGTTTAACTAGTCTATTTAACTAGATACTAATCCAATTTGTATATTTTTCATTATCTAAAAATTTTTAATGGTCTGATTTCTATAAAACAAAAATTTTGCTATACTTACTAATTATTTAGATCTATTAAATTTAAAATATATATTAATTAATAATAAAATTCAACTTATTAACCTATTAACTCATTAATGACTGGTTATAATGAAACACAAAGGACTAATTTTAATACTGGTTGGCATAGGGATTATAGCAGCCATGATAATATTCATAGGCCCAGAGAAAATCTTAAATGCATTGGAAAAGGCAAATCCAATTTTTATAATCTTAGCAATACTTGTTCAATTCCTTGTTTATGGCTTGTGGGCATTGAGATGGTCAATAACCACTAACTCCGTCAAAATAAATGTTAAGAAAAGACATCTTTTACCTATGCTCATGGTGGGACTTGCAGTAAACAATATCACTCCTAGTGGCAGAGGAGGAGGAGAACCGGTCAGGGCTTATATTTTAAGCAAATATTCTAAATGTTCCATGGAATCTTCATTTGCAACAGTGATTGCAGATAGGGGCCTGGATATGTTCCCATTTATCGTTTTAGCAGTCATAACTATTTTTGCGGTTATGATGACTTTTAGTCTGCCGTTTTGGGTTCTTTTAAGTTTAATTATCGCTGTAATACTACTTATTGTAATTTTTGTACTGATTTTTTATACATCTTTAAACAAAAAAGCAGGAGAAAAATTCACGCGATGGGTTTTAAAACTTATAAGAAGGTTTTACCGGAAAAATCCGGAAAAACTTGAAAAAAAAGCTTTAAGTGCCATAAATGAATTTCAGTTCACCATGAAAATAATGCTGAAAGATAGGAAAGTAATGTTATATGGTATTCCACTTTCATTTTTGATCTGGTTTTTTGAAATAATGAGGGTTTATCTGGTATTTTCCGCCTTTGGAATGGATATATCATTAATTTTAATAGCAGAAGTTTTTATAATTGCCAGTTTAATTGGAATGATTCCATTACTTCCGGGAGGCCTAGGGGCGGTTGACGGGATTATGATAATACTTTATTCTGCTGCGGGTGTCCCTCCTTCGATTAGTGCCGCGGCCACTGTTCTGGAACGATTAATATCATTTTGGATGACTTCTATTATAGGGATCGCATGTTTGCCTTATTTCGGGTCTGGTGTTATTGAAAAAATATCAAAGAAAATATAATATGCTAAACTGGTATAGTAAAAATATTAACTAAAAAATTATATTATACCTAAATTAGTTAAATAATAAAATCCATAATTTATAATGTAAACTGAATTGTTCATAATATTTAATTCATAAACAATCATAGATTAATATTTAATTATTATTTAAAAATTATAAGAATTAATAATTAGTAATTTAATTTAAAGTGGAGATTTTAAATGCAGGAAGAGTATTCTCATATGGGGGGAGGAGTTACTGAAGATAGTGATCACTTTGAATTAAAAAAATCATTCTTAAATGAATATGAGATGTTAAGTGAGGATATTAGGAATTCCAATCAATTTTTAAATTTATTACTAGACCAAAATCCAGATCCTTGGTATTTATATGACTTGAAGGGATTTTTAATTGACTGTAACAAATCTTTTGAAGACTTGGTAGGTTACACTCGAGTTGATTTAGTTGGTAAATGTTTTTTGCAACTAAAATTACTACCGCTTATCCAAAGAGCCAGAGCTAAGATTATTCTGGATAAAAATGCGGCAGGTATGATCAGTGGCCCAGATGAATTTGAATTCATAACTAAAAATGGGGAACTGATTAATGTTGAACTTAAAAATTCTTTAGTTGACATAAAAAATCGAAAATTAGTTCTGGTAACTATAAGGGATGTTGAAAAGCATTTAAAGAAAGAGAAAGAGCTGGAAAGTCGCACTGAAGCTCGAGAAAAAATGATTGAGGAACTTTATCGGCAAATTGAAAAAAATTTGCAGATTGTAACCAGCCTTATGAATCTCCAAAAAGCTCACATGAGGGACGATAAGGATGCTGAACTTCTTCAAGATACTCATAATCGTGTTAAATCTATTAGAAAAGCTTATGAAAAGCTTATTCAATCTCCAGAGCTTACTCGTATTAATTTTGCAGAATATTCTAAAAGTATTCTCTCCGGCCTTTTAAGTACCTATGCTCCAGAGCCAGGTAATATAGGGTTAAATGTTGAATTAGAAGATACTTTCATGGATATGAGTACTTCTATTCCTTTGGGTATGATTTTAACGGAATTAGTTTCTAATAGTTTTAGACACGCTTTTAAACCGAATATAATGGGTGAAATAAGAATTATTTTTAAAAATTATCCAGATTACTATGTTTTAAGGGTTCAGGATAATGGTGATGGATTCCCTGATGATGTTAATTTTGATAGAACACATTCGCTGGGCCTGCAACTGGTTAAAAGTTTAGTAAATCAGATAGATGGTAATATGAAAAGAAAACTGTCCGGCGGGACTTGTTTTTCAATAGAAGTCCCTAAATTGGGAAGTCTAGAGCTGGATCGGATTTATGAGTGATTTTTTTATTTTAACTTATTTTAATTATTTTAAAATATAATTATGATTATTTCTAATATATTTATTATAGCAAGCACTTATTTGTAATTTCTTTAAGTGTTTAATTAA
>DAWK01000047.1:20282-74484 GCA_002509745.1 Methanobacteriaceae archaeon UBA349
TTTGCAGAAGCATTTGGAATACAAGTTTCACGATTGTTGGTAACAGCAGCAACAAAAAAACTGGCTAAAATAGCCGCTACTGAAGCTACTGGATACGGAACATCTGTTATTGGATGCCCTGCCGAAGCGGGTATTGATTGTTATGTGCCTCCATCAGAAACCCCTGATGGCCGGCCAGGATACATAATCATGATCTGTAACATGAACAAGGGAAAACTTGATCATGAATTATTAGAGCGTGTAGGAATGTGTATTCTCACTGCAGCTACAACTGCCGTCTTTGATGTTCTTGATGATGAAGATGAAAAACTAAAAACCGGTCAAAAACTGAAATTCTTCGGTGACGGTTATGAGAAAAAATTGGAACTTGATGGAAGAACCATATTCTCTATCCCCCTCATGTCTGGTGACTTCTTAATTGAAGGAGAATTAGGAATTAAATCTGGTGTAGCCGGAGGAAACCTCATAATACTTGCCGATAGTCAAGCAGCAGGTTTACTCGCTGCAGAAGTTGCAGTAGATGCTATTGAAAATGTCCCGGGTACCATTACTCCATTCCCTGGAGGAATTGTAGCTTCTGGTTCTAAAGTTGGATCTAACAAATACAAATTCTTAGGTGCTTCTACCAACGAAAAAATGTGTGTAACCCTAAAAGACGAAGTAGAAGATACTCAAATCCCTGCTGATGTCAATGGTGTTTACGAAATTGTTATTGATGGTGTAGATGAAGAATCTGTTAAAGCAGCAACTAAAGCAGCTGTTGAAGCCGCAGTTAAAGTTCCAGGTGTTTTAAAAATCAGTGCTGTAAACTTTGGTGGAGATCTGGGTGCTTACAAAATAGCTTTACATGATTTATTCTAAAAAGGGAGTTAATAACTCCATTTTTTTGAATTATTTTTTTTAAATTAAATTCAAGGATTTTATTTTTCAATTTTTTTATTAATTATTTTTTATTATTATATTAAAAAATAAATTATAATAAGAAATAAATTAAAAATAGGTTATTTAAAAGTTTATTTAGAAAAAAATTTAAATATTATTTATTACTCAATACAGAACTGCCTTACATTTTCTTTTTCCACAATTTCCCAGATTTCTTCTTCAGGAAGATTAATTCCCAGTAAAACACCTTTTTTATCCAGCTTTTTTTCTATTTTGCGAATAATCTTTTCTTCAGCCGCCGCCATGGTATGGGTGTGTATCTGACGGGAAATTTCATATAATGCCGTTAGAGAACGTCGAGCATCGGGTTTTTTGAGTTCTTCTTCGCAATTATCAAGATCCGCGCGGTTTTTAATATTCAAGTTACGTGTTACAACTTGTCTTACCCCTGGCAAGTAGTGCTTTGCATCTAATATGCGCCCACCTTCTCCAATAATTATTTCTTTATCATCCAGAGTTCCCACTTCGTGTTTAACCAGAATTTGAACTACGCGTCCTGTTTTTTCTATAAGTTCTTTAATTTCTTTAGGAGTCATATTAACTCCTAATAAGAACCCTTTTTTACTTAATTCTTTTTCTACACGATTTAAACTTTTAGTATCCGGACCAGAAATTCTATGGGTATGTATTCCTCCTCCAGAGAGAGTATAAATTCTATCCAATGATTCTAATCTTCCAGAATTTTTTTCTAAGTTATCTAAAAATTTTTTAACTTCTTTAACATTTGAGAGACCTATTTTACGACGTAAAGGCTCTCCAAAACCACTGAAATAGTATTCTATATCTTCCAGGATGCAGCCATGTTTTAAAATTATTTCGGCCTCTTCCATTATATCCGAAACACCATGATTTTCTACAATAACCATTTCTGGTTTTATAACAACTTCTACCAACCTACCATACTTACGAGCGACTTCTTTGATCTCATCAGGTTCTAAATTAACACCTAAGAGGAGCCCTTCTTTTTTTAATTCCCCTGCTAGCTTTTTAAGGGTTTCTTTATCTGGTCCTGAAATCCAGTGGGAATGTATTCCACTTACTGATTCGTATATTCTTTCTAAGGAATTTTTTCGGTTGATATCATCATCCAGACTATTCAAAAATTTATTTAATTGTTCTATCTTAGAAATTCCAATTTTGCGGGCTAATGGTTCTTTAAATTCAGGTAAATGGTATTCTATATCTTCCAGGGTGCAGCCATATTTGATTATTATTTCTGATTCTTTTCTGATGTCATCCACTTCATGCATCATAGTAATCTTCATCATGGTAGGTTCAATAGCTGCAAAGTAAATATCTTCTCCACCACTGGTCTCTGGGGATATTACTCGGTCCGCTCCTGAGCGATAAAGGCGTTTAATATTTTCTTTTTTACTGGCACGAGCCACGATCCATATTTCTGGATGTATTTCTCGGGAGGTTAAGGTTATGAAAAGATTATCAACATCTTCTCCAGTGGTAATTATGACTCCTCGAGCCCTACTAATTCCGGCTTCTTTCATCACACTTTCGTCAGTAGCATCTCCAGGTATGGCCAAAATACTAGAGTCTTCCCAAAGCTCTTTTTCCACTAAATCTCGATTTTTTTCGATAATTATGGTTTTTTGATTTCTTTCTTCTAATTCTTTAAAAACTGCGGCCCCTACTCTTCCATATCCACATAAGACGAAATGATTTTCCATGGAAGCCATTTTTTTCCGTATTTTGGAGCCAGATCTAATATCTTCTACCGTCATGGTTACCACCGATATACTAAGGCTGAAAACATAAGCAATAAGTCCCACGCCGGATAAAGCTAAGCTAACTGCAAAAAGTTTCTGTTCTACTGTATGGGGGAGAATATCACCGTATCCTACTGTGGCAATGGTTATAATTGTAAAATAAATAGCATTTATAGGATCAAGTCCCATTATATAAAGAGAACCAATAAATCCGTAAATAATTAAAATTCCCAGAGCAATTATGGCAAAATAAAATATGGAAATGGGTATTGCCTGGATATCCTCAGTTTTGGGTATTGTTGGTATGCGTGAAGAGGCCAATTATAACACCTCATTAAATATGTCTTTCCATGCCTTTTTTATTAATTCTATAAAATGGGACTTCAGAGTATAATAAATAATTTAAAACGACTAATTTTATCTATTTTTTATCTATTTACTAAATTTATTATTTATTTACAGTTATTATTAAATATTCTCTATTATAATTATATAAATAGTGATACTATGAATCCTTTGGACATGATGGTTGTTGATTTTAATGCAGAATATTTAGGAATTCCTAGACTTAGTTTGATGGAAAATGCAGGCAGGGCCCTGGCCTATGAAATATCTAAGATAAATTCTAATATAAATAGTGCCAAAGTTATTATTTTTACCGGACCTGGTGGAAATGGTGGGGATGGTTTTGTAGCGGCTAGGCATCTTCTAAATATGGGATTTAAAGTTAAAATCGTCTTATTGACTCATCCTTCAAAAATAAATTCTAAAGACTCTATTCAAAATTGGAATGTTCTGGAAAATATGAGGCCCTATTTATCTGATTTGGAGATTGAAATTTGTTATGATTCCTCTCAGATTGATTATCAATTGCTAAGCAGTGATGAACATATTTTGATAGATGCTATTTTAGGAACTGGGATTAAAGGAGTTATTAGGGAACCTTTTAGATCTGCTATAAATCTTATAAATAAATCTAACTCACCAGTAGTTTCTGTAGATGTTCCTAGTGGTATGGATCCTTTGAATGGTGAAATAAATGATATTTCAGTGGAGGCAGAATATACTGTAAGTTTTCACCGGGCAAAAACCGGTCTCAAAGGACCAGAATCAGCATCTTCGAAAATAGGAAAATTAATTGTTTGTGATATTGGGATTCCAAAAGAAGCAGAAATATTTTTAGGTGCTGGTGATCTTTTAAGGCTCAAATCAAGAGATTACAATGCACATAAAGGAGCTAATGGACGGTTACTGATTGTGGGTGGTAGTAAAGAATACGCTGGGGCTCCTGCCCTAGCAGGCCTATCAGCACTTGCTGCGGGTGCAGATTTAGTTACTATAATATGTCCTGATAGTGCAGCTATACCTATTAAATCTTATTCGCCAGATTTAATAGTAAAAAACCTTCCTGGAGAATATATTAATCCAGAAATGCTGGAACCAATTTTGGAATTATCTAAAAAAGCTGATTGTGTTTTGCTGGGTTGCGGTGCCGGTGATAAAGAAGAGACTAAAATAGCTTTAAATTTACTCGCCAAAAAATTAGGGGAACTTAAAAAACCCATGGTAATGGATGCTGATGCCTTAAAACTGGTCGATAAAGAATTAGTGAAAAATCAAGAGAATTTAATCATAACTCCACATATGGGTGAATTTAAAGCTTTTTTCCAAGAAGAAGCACCTATTATTCTTTTTGATATTAAAGAAAAAATATCTGCTTTTCAATCTATTTCTCAAAAAATTAAAGGAACTATTTTGCTCAAAGGAAAACTGGACATGATATTTAATGGGAAGAAATTTAGATTGAATAAAACTGGAAGTCCAGGAATGACGGTGGGCGGAACTGGAGATTGCTTGGCAGGGTTAGTTGCAGCACTATATTCTCAAAGCCATTCTGCATGGGATTCAGCTTGCTTAGGGGCTTTTATTAATGGCCGGGCCGGTGAATTGGCTCAAAATAAATGGGGATATAATTTCAGTGCTTCTAAAATGATTGAATTTTTAAGTGAAGCTATGAAATATGATTTTTAATTAATGGTTTCATTTTTTGGTGCAATAACTCTGATAAAGGTATAATGATAAATTCAATCAATAAAGGCCCATGGATTTGGCTATAACTAAAACACCAACTCCAATTATTCCTCCAAAGCCAGCTACCAGGACAGTCAATAGATTTATTGGTATTTTAACAATGGGTAATAGATTTACTACAAAAAGAAATATAATTCCTAGAATCATATTGAAAATTATTGTTATTCCGGCTCTTCCTAATTTAAGGAGCATTTTAATTCCAAATAATCCTAAAACGATTATAAATGTTCCTATAACAATTAATGTCATTATATCGAGGATTTCCATCATAAATACTCCATTAGTGTTTTAAATTATGAGTTTAATAAATTCTAATTAGTTAATTAAATTATATAAAGATTATCTAAACTTAATTTAAAATCAAAGTTAATTAAAGATTTATTTTATAAAAATATTAATTACTTTCTATTTTCTAAATAAATTAAATCTATCAATATAAAATCAACTAATTAATTAATTAATAAACTATGGGGTAGAGCGCGTGATTAGTATTAATTAATATCAATATAAGTTAAATTAATCTATTATCAATTAAAACCAGCTAAAACTTAATATCTATGAGTTTTAGTAAAAATCCATTAGAATATAAAAATTTATTAAAAATAAAAAATTTGAAAAATTAAATTAAATAATAATTAAATTAATTATTTAAATTTACTCTTCTTTACATATCTTGTTATAAAGAGCAGCTTGCATTGCATAGTTTTTTACCATACCCACCATTTCGCGCTGATCCATACTTTTATCCTCAAAAGACACTATATCTTGCTGATAAAGGCTGAAAGGTGAATATCTTCCTACAATACGCATACCACCTTTGTGTAATCTAATTTTAACAATTCCAGTAACTCTGCGCTGCATATGGTCAATCATTTGATCTAGATCTTCCCTTAGTGGGTCATGCCAGGTTCCATTATAAACTAACTCGGAGTAGGTGCTGCTAATTGTTTCTGCAAATTTTAATTCACTTCGAGTTAATGTAATCTGTTCTAATGCCTTGTGAGCAGTTAATATCAAGAAAGCTCCAGGTGTTTCATAGATTTCTCTGCTTTTGAGCCCTATGATACGATCTTCAATGATATCGACTCGGCCGATTCCATGGATTCCTGCTATCTGATTAAATTTGTTAATTATTTCCAGTGCATCCAGTTTTTCCTGGTCAATGGCCACGGGAACTCCCTTTTCAAATTCTATTTCTATTATCTGAGCATCTTCTGGTGCATCTGCACTGGATCTGGTCCAGCTAAAAGCATCTTCCGGAGGCTCTACCATAGGGTCTTCTAGAACGTCTCCTTCAATAGCCCGACCCCACAGATTTTCATCAATACTGTAGAGCTTGTCTGAAGGCAGCGGAATTCCACAAGATTTTGCATATTCTACTTCTTCAGTTCTGGTGAGATTTAGTTCCCGAATGGGAGCAATAACTTTACAATCGGATAATGAACGGATTATGGCCTCAAAACGGAATTGATCATTTCCTTTACCAGTACATCCATGGGCTATGGCAGTTGCACCTTCTTTTTTAGCCAATTCCACGATTTTCATAGCGATTAAGGGTCTGGCCAGAGCAGTACTCAAGGGGTAACCTTCATAAATAGCATTGGCTTTTATAGCCTTAAAAATGAAATAATTAGCAAATTCGTCCTGTGCGTCGATAGTATAATGTTTACTACTTCCCATACCATTAGCTACTGATGCGGGACGTTCAATTTCTTCTCGGGGTTGCCCTACATCTACACATGCCGTAATAACTTCCATATCGTATTTTTCTTCCAGTAATTTGATGCAAACGGACGTGTCTAGGCCGCCACTGAATGCGAGAACAACTTTTTCCATTTTATCACCTAATAAGTTTTTATTGATTATTCTGATTTGAAATAAAAATTTAGATTTATTGAAATTTATTTAGTTACTTATTTCTTTAAAATTTTTAAAGTTCTTTAGTTTCAATTATCTATAATAAAATTTGTATAATAAATAATTAATATATAATTCATTTAATTAACTAATTAGTTTTAAGCTCAAATTTATTTATAAGGATATCTAAAAATACTATGAACTTATTTATATCTATTAATTTTGGTCTAATTTGGTAGATAAATAACATTCGGATATTATATTTGGACAAATTTGGAGTACAATTATAGTTTTTATCAAAAATAATAAGTAATAATCAGTTAAACTTATCGTGAAGTGATGGAATGGTTTTTGCACAGACTAAAAGAGATATAAGTGGAGAAATAAGCTTAATATCCACTCAAACCAGGGGCAATATTGAGGATAATGATATTCTCAAAAAGAACATTTCTTCCAGCATCAGTAGCAAAATTTTGATTAAAATTGCAAAAAAAGGTACTCCTTTAGTTGAATTAGGTAATGGCAATCCTAAAGTAATGATGATTGCAGGTGTGCATGGTAATGAACTTCCTCCTCAAATTGGATTGCTAAAACTTATTGAAATGTTAAGAAATTCTAAATTAAATGGTAAGGTTTATATAATTCCCTTTGCTGCTCCGGCAGCTACTATGAATAATAGTCGCTGGTTTGATGGACTTGATTTAAATAGGGCAGGTTCAAATGAAGGATCTGTAACATATGATCTATTAAAATCAATTCAAGAGCTTGAAGTGGATGCTGTAGCGGATTTTCATTCCACAAAGATTGGCAGCAACCCTGGAAGGGAAAGTGTTTTTTGCACTAAAAACCCTTGCTATGAGAGTTTTGAAATTGGTCAATTTATTACTAAAAGAACTTCTTCTGAATTAATATTTTATAATGCTGCAGGTACGATGTACAAGGGAGCATTGGAGGATGAATGCAATATTCGAGGCATACCTGCAGTAACCTGTGAAGTTGTATCTGAAAATGGACATGTAACTCCTGGAAGTACGCAAAAATCTTTAATGCAAATGGAATCTTACTTAAAATACTTTAAGATTATTAAATAATTAATTAAACGTCAAATACTATGTATTTATTTAAAGAATACTTTATAATATTTTAGTTGAGCATCAATAACAAAACCATAACTAAAAATAATAGGGACTTCACATATCATTCATTCGAATTATTTAAGAATTAAACGGGAATCATCCTATTACTTCATATTTTAATCAGATAATAAATAAATTAATTCAAAATTATAATTTGGAAGTATCTAAATGTCATCTTATAAAAAACACGCCATTTTTGCCCTTATATTGACTTTACCTTTTTTTCCAAATGTCTTTTCTCTGGCACTGGCTTTAATTGCAGCATCATTTCCGGACTTTGATCACAAAGTTAAAAAGAAAAATATTACTCTGCTGTTCGTTATAGGGATTATACTCACTTTAATTTTGTATATTTTTAAATTACCTTACTTGTTAGGCATAATTTTGATTACACTCGCCCTAATATTTTATTTATCAGAACACCGCGGATTTACTCATTCTTTATTGGGTATAGGTTTACTTTCCATTATTTTAACGGTATTAGTTATTTCATCTTACTTTTTCTTCTTTGGTCTGGGAATCAATGAACAAGGTACTCTAGCCGTAATTTTAATATTATTAGGATCTTTATCGATTAATAGAAATATTATGCTCCCGTTTATATTTATAGGGGTTTTAGGAGTTTTATTAACTCCATTTCCTCACCCAAATCTGTATAATGTCATGGGTGCCTTTTTCCTAGGATTTATTAGTCATGTTATTCTAGATTCTTATACTCCCCAGGGAGTGGAATTTTTCCGACCTTTCTATTCAAAAAGACTTAAAAAAGGCTTTGGAACTTCTTTAATTATTTTATGGATTTTAGGAGCTTCTTATTATGTTTTTAACTTTATTTTATGAATCTCTTTTTATTAATTACTAAACTAATGGTTTTATTTTCAATATGTGCTTATAATTTTAGAGTATACTATTTATATGATTCAAATAGGGCATTTATTAATTGGTGAAATTGACTTTATAGTCCTATAAAAATTAATATAGAAACATTTATATTATCATAAATAATCATGTTAATTATCTATATATGTCGTTCATATTATCATCGTGATGGATGAATCATCAATTTATTGATTGGTAATTAGAAACTTAGGAGTTAAATCAAGATGTTTATCACTAGAATTTTCTATGGAATAGCTTATTTCGTTGTTTTAATCTATGAAATAATTAAAGCAGAGTTTGATGTTGCTTTAAGAACTATAAACGGAGATGTGAAACCAGAAATCATGGAGATAGAAACTGTTCTGGAGAGACCAATTTCTCAAACTATTCTGGCTAACAGCATTACTCTTACTCCCGGAACACTATCTATTGATCTTGATTCTGAAAAAAGAATATTAAAGGTTGCTACTATTGTAAAAAGAGATAAAGATGCTGTAATTCCTTTTGAACCTTATATAAAAGGAATGTTAGAGTAATTTATGCAAATGAATAATTTTCATTGAGTTTAAGTTTAGATTAATTAAAAATAACTTAAAATTCAATTTTGGCTTATAATATTAGTAATTATGATATAAAAATAAAATTAAAGCAAAATTAAATTAATAAAAATTAATCAAGGCTTAAATATCATTAATAATGTTAAATGGTTTGAAAAATTAACCAAAAAATATCAAAAAATTATAGCGATAATCAAGCTGCAGGAAAGGGATGTTTAATGGACATATTATTAATTTCTGAGTATATTCTTATGGCTTCTCTGGCCATTTTTGCTATTGCATCAATAAGGATTTCTACCAGAAAAACCACAGGAATGGGTCTGGTAGGAGTGTCTGGTTTGAGCATAGCTGTGGCTACACTTTTAGTATTAATTCAAGAAGTTTATGGCATTGCATTTTGTAGAGATATTGCATTAGCTCTGGTTATATTGGGTCCGGTTGGAACCATTGCCTTTGCCAAGGTTTTGAGGGGTGATTGAATGTTGGACGCACTTACAATTATCAGATCAATATTTTTAATCTTAGCATCAGTATTAATCCTCTTATCGGCAATTGGTATCTTAAGATTCAAGGATGATATGGATAAGGTCGTTTACGCCAGAATACATATATTGTGTGTGGCAGATATGGGTTGTATTCTAGCCCTTTTCGCTCTTTATAATCCTCTTTTAGGAGCAGCTTACTTAATATTGTCACCTTTTGCAGCACATGCTATTGCTAATGCCTTCTATTATGGGGAGGAAAACCATGATTGAATATATTTTGATGATAGTGGCTATTTTAGGATCTTTGCTGGCTTTAATACAGAGAGACCTCCTAAAAGCAGCCATATTGACTGGAATACCCGGTGCTGCCATAGCTTTCCTTTACCAGTATTTACTTGCACCTGATGTGGCTCTTACCCAAGCTATTGTCGGTTCTGCAATAATTCCCGTATTTTTTGCTTTAGCAGCTTACAAAACCAGGAGAATGGAGGAATAAAATGATCATTGATGTTCAACTTGCATCGTTTTTAACTGCAGGGACGCTTATAATTATTGGATTATATGCTGCTCTGTTTCTGGATAATTTGATCAAAAAAATAATTGGATTATCTTTCATTGGTGAAGGAGCAAACCTGTTCTTAATTACTATGGGTTATAAACCGGGCGGCATAGTTTATATTTTCTTACCTGGAATGGCTAGAGATTGGTTTGCCCAGAATGCAGCTTATCCACTACCTTTTGCCCTGGTACTTACTAGTATTGTTATTGGGGCCAGTACCCTAGCGGTTATGTTAGGTATTATCATAATTCTTTATAAAAAACACGGCACCCTTAGTGCCTCAAAGGTATTGAAAGATTGAATGAAAGGCAGGAGAGTAAAATTATGGCTTTAAAATTTTCAAATTCACTTTCAAATTCACGATTAAATTCAAATGATGCCTCACATTCATATGAATCTTCAAAAATCATGAAAATAAAATTATCACAATATGGAACACAGTTTGAAATATTGGGGGATGATATTTAATGAACCCTCTTATTCCGATAATGGTTATATTGCCAATTGCATGTGCTTTGTTACTGAATTTATTCCATGGTAAGGATAAAACTATTAAAACAATGGCTATTATGGTAGGAGTAGTTCTACCCATAATTCCTTTAATGACAAGTTTTGGGCTTCATTATTTTGGAGGTTATGCTCCTTTAATTGATGATCCGACCATAGCTCAGGGACTTCCCACTTCCATTACAGATAGTGCTCTGAATTTATTCCACCCGGCAATTACTTATGCCTTTGCCAGCGCACAGCAATTATTTATATTTATATTAGGGATTGTAGCATTTTTAGCTATTTTCACTTCTCTAAGTGAAACAAAAAGAGTTTCTGGAGTTTATACATTTCTTATGTTTATGGGAACTGCTTCTATAACGGCTATTCTCCTGTCTGACGATATATTCAATCTTTATGTATTCTTTGAAATAGCGGCTCTGGCCCAGGTTGGTATAATTCTTTGTTCAGGAATAGAAAGAAATTATGAAACCGCCCTAAAATACATGATTTTAGGAAGTATTGCTGCACCAATGCTTTTACTGGGTATTGCATTACTTTTAGGATTAACTGGTAATGTAAACATAACGGATATTATTTACAGTCTTAAACATGGTTTAATAGACCCATATAATCCGTTATTATTGATGTCTTGCGGGTTAATATTATTTGGATGGCTATATGGATCTGGTCTGCCACCATTCCATACCATAAAATCGGCGGTTTACAGTAAAGCACTTCCACACGGTGCAGCATTGCTTCAAGCATTTTCAGTATTTACTTTCGTAGCATTAGGAATTATCATTATTAGAATCTTCTCTTACTTGCCCCTAACCCAATGGGCCATAATATTCTTCTCATTGCTGGCCATGGTGTTGGGAATTACTATGGCACTCATGCAGACTGATTTCAAACGTATCATCGGATTTTTGGCTGTGGGGGAGCTCGGATATATTGGTTTAGGTCTGGGTATGGGAACTGCATTTGGTATAACTGCTGGTCTTTTCCAGGCAGTAAATGAGGCCATTATTACCGCCTTCCTTTTCATTGGATTTGGAACAATTCTTTATAAAACAGGAATCAGTGACACCAATAAATTAGGTGGTCTCTTGGTTGAAAATCCATGGGTGGCTGGACTGGTTTTAATCGCTGGTTTTGCAATGGCTGGAGTTCCACCATTCAATGCTTTCCAAAGTAAACTTCAGCTTGTTCAAGCATCTATAAGTGCGGGATTGCCTGAATTGGGTATACTGATGGTTTTATTGAGTATAATAACTTTCATGACATTTGTTAAAGTATTTTATACTATTTATTTGAGACCACGCCCTAAAGATCTGGAAATCTTAAATGAAAAAATCCCAAAGGCTACCATCATTTCTATGGTGGCATTTTTGGTTATTTGTCTGGTATTAGGACTTTTCCCACACTTAGCAACAGATAATCTAGCACAACTTGCCCAGGGGCTGGTATAATGAAGGAATATGTTGGAAGAAAAGAATTTAATAATCTTAAATTAGAATTAGAGCTTTTAGAGTCGGAACTTTTAAAAAGCTTGAAACAGCCAACCCCTTCTATTGATGGTTTAACAAAAACCTACAATTTAATTGATAATAGGTCGTTTAGGGGGATTTTATGAATCTTTATGATCTAATAATTGGTAAGATACAACAAATTCAAGATAAAGCTAAAGAACAGGAACCCGTTACAAATATGTCTGCTTCAGCTGTTCTAGCTGCTGAAATAACATTGATATCATCTGTTCTTATTGCAGCGATTATGCTTCGAAAAATAAGTGATATTTTAATGGTGGTAGTTGTACTAGCTCTTTTCTTCATTATGGTGACAGCCATGCCAATCATTCCACGCCTCAAAAGAGAACAGAATGATTCTCTTAAAAATATGGAATTTTATGTCATTCTGACACTTGGGGTGCTCATAACATTATTCTACTGGGGGACAACTCATGTCTGAAGGTATACGAAACTTAATAGCATCTATTGCATTGGCATTATTTGGTATAACATTATTAGAATCCATGGTTGGATTTAAAGAAGCTCTAAATCCGGGAATAAATCAAGTATATCTATGGGTTGGTACCAAAATTGCTCCTAACATGGTAACCAATGTGGTTTTTGATTGGAGAGCTTTCGATACTCTGGGAGAAGCCCTTATCCTTGTTACAGCAGTAATTATAACTCTTTTAATATTTGGAAGAGGAAAAGTAGAAATGGGGGGCAAATAAATGAGTACCATACTTAAAATATTCGTATTCCCCGCTGCAATGCTCATAATGTGTTTGGGAGTTTTAACAATTCTCGGAGGACACATCACACCTGGAGGGGGATTTCAGGGAGGAGCTATGATTGCAGGAGCATTTATCTTCTGTGCTGTAGTTTACGGGTTAAAAGAAAACCCTTTCCACTTTTCACATAATTTCATGGCGGCTATGGAGAGTGCTGGTGCATTAATTTATGTAGGTCTGGGATTAGCAGGATTGATATTTTCTGGATTTTATTTATACAACCTAGGAGTAGACTTATACAGTATTGTTCCTACCTTCATCAAGAACATATTTGACTATCCAGATCCAATACACGCGGGTATTATCCCTTATTTGAATATAGTGGTTGGTTTAAAGGTTATGGTTGGTTTAAGTGCAGTTGTGATAGCATTTATGCAATTTAACCATGAAGATGAAAACAACGATGCTGATGGTGAATCTGATGGTAAATGATCATCAGAATTATTTAATGAAATTTAACATAAAAGGAGAATGGAAATGTTATATTTAGGCCCAACATTATTCGGATTTCTGCTAGGATTTATACTGGGATCACGAATTAAAAATAATCCTGAAAGTGAAATGCACTTTCCTTATTCGTCATATATTGTAGTCATAATTGCTGCATTATACATGGCTTGGCAATTGGGACCTTTCCCTTATTATGTTGACTCACCTTTAGCCAGTGGATTTGTAGCGTGTATTATTGGAATATTTGCCGGAAAAATCGTTTTCGGCCGTCAACCTACAAAAACATTGTTAAAAAAACCATAGGCAAAACCATTATTATTAAAATCATTAAAAAATCATTAATCAAACCAATTATTACCAGAATCATTAATTTAAATCATATTGTGAATAACTAATAGGAAATTAATTAATAAATTGCGTAATATTGTGTAATAATGCGGTAAATAAATTTAGAAGGAATTATCATGTTTTTATCAACTAACAAGTGCGAGGGTTCAGGGGAATGCATAAAAGAATGTCCCACAGAAGCTATACGTCTGATTGATGGGAAGGCTTTTAGCTGCATAACTTGTGGGGCATGTGTGGATGCTTGTCCTAATCGGGCAATATTCAAAAATAAATATGGTGGTTATGTTGTAGACCGTGCCCGATGTAATGCATGTGGCGTATGTGAATTCACCTGTCCTGTTAACAGCATAAAAATAGAAAACGGTGTTACTAAAGGTATATGTGCTCGTTGTGGAATTTGTGTTGATGCTTGTCCACATGATGCCCGAGTCGATGCCTTTGACATCATCGAGGATCGCCAGCTACAATTTTTAGAATCTTTAAATCTGGCCATACAGGCTCCTAAACGAGTATCTGCAGAACATGATGGGGTTGAACGGGTAAATGTAGTCACTGAACGGGATAAATGTACTTTATGTCGCAGATGTGAGTATTACTGTCCTACTGAATCCATAATAGTAAATGTTGATCAAAGTGGAGTTTGTACTGATTGCCGGGTCTGTGAAGATCTCTGTCCTGCAGATGCTATTAAAGACACCACAATTGATAATGAAAAATGTACTTTATGTCTGAAATGTGTAAAAGAGTGCCCTAACAGTGCTATTTATATAAAAGACTTCCAGGTTTCCATTAAAAAGCCAGAGGATATAAATGGAGAAAATCTTGAAAATTTTGAATTTCCTGGAACTTCAAAAATCACGGGAAGTATTATATCTTGCTTAAACTGTGGTTTATGTGCTGATGCTTGTGAAAATGATGCTTTGAGAATGATTGATGGAAAACTAAGATTTGATCCTTCTATTTGCTCTGAATGTGAAAGCATGGCCTGTCTGTCTGTCTGTCCAGTGGGAACACTAAGACCATCAGAAATCTCAGGGATGGGACTAAAAGGATACTGTGTATCTTGTGGCCGATGTGTAAATGTCTGTGATATTAATGAGGCCCGGAGTTTTAAAAAGGTTAACTGGGATGGAAGCATTTCTGATGACTGCATATCTTGTGGTATCTGTGCTGAAATATGTCCTAAAGAGGCCATTACTCTTAAAAGAGGAACCATTGATGTGGATAAGGCCAAATGTATTTTATGTGAAAAATGTGGTATTCACTGTCCGGTCGATGCTATACCTAAAACTACCATGCGTAAAAAATCAATCAAAGACGGATTTACACTTATAAATGATAAATTGTGTATGCAATGCCATCTATGCGAAAAAATATGTCCTGAAGAGGCCATATCTGAAACAGAAGATGGAAGATTAGTAGTGGATGAAGATAAATGTATATATTGTGGGGCCTGTTTTAATGCCTGTCCTGCCAGAGCAGTAATGTTTGAAAGAGAGTTTGAGGAATCAGTATGAAAAATTTAATTAGGATAATCCTGGAAGGGGCTTATACCAATTTTAAAAGGATAGCTTTTGCCTCAGACCGGGTTACTGACATGGAAATGAGAAGCCGAATCCTGGAAGGCCGTGTTCAACCCACAGATAAAGTGGCTGAAGTGGCTTGTATTGGATGTGGTGGATGTTGTAATGCTTGTCCAACAGAAGCGGTGGAGATGAAGAATCTGGAAGAGCCAGTAGAACTAATGGAAGGGCTTGTTAAAACTCAAATTCCAGTTCTAAACAGTGAGAGATGTGTTCACTGCTATTACTGTCACGATTTTTGTCCATTATATGCGTTATTTGGTGAAAAAGCTACTATCCATCCAAATGATGTTGGAATTGTAGAATCAGATATTACTCAGTTAATGGATAAACCTTTCAAGATTTCAGATGATAAAATTGCTTTTATATCTCAGTTTTTAGCAGATAAAAGTATTTTAAAGAAAAAAAAGATTTAATCTGAAATTTTAACCTAATTATATTATAAAAAAAACAATAATTAATTATAAATTTATGAGAGTGATCAAATGAGCCTCAAATCGTATTCAAGGGCCAGAGCTGTTCATGCCATGCTAGTATATACTGGAGGATGTAATGGTTGCGATATAGAAATCGTCAACGCTGTTTTTTCTCCTAAATTCGATGCAGAGCAATATAAAATCTTCTTAACCTGGAACCCCCGGGAGGCAGATGTTCTCATTGTCACCGGTCCAGTTACCAAACACAATGAAAAACCTTTAAAAGAGATATATGATGCAATACCTGAACCTAAAGCAGTTATAGCTGCGGGGGCCTGTGCTTTAATGGGTGGAGTTTATAAAAACATCCATGGAGATTTGCCATCTGAAGAAATCTCGGGACCTGTGGATAATATTATACCTGTGGATGCAAAAGTTCCAGGATGTGCAGTAAGGCCGGAAGATGTGCTGGCTGGCGCAGTGGCCGCTTTACCTAAACTTTTAGATGCGGATTAAAAATCTGTTATGCTTGCTAAAATATATATTTCAATGTAGCAAAAAAATTTAAAATAAATATAAAATTAAAAATTAAAATTTAAATTCAATCAAATTAATCATTAAAGTGATATTATAAGTAAAAATTATCTAAATCACCAAAAAACTTTACAGGTGTTATAATGGATGAAAATAATAAACCAAAAAGGCAAGAAGTAATAGAGACGGAAGTTACTATGGGAACCGTCCACTCTGCTGCCATTGAGCCTTATCGGGTTAGACTCTTTGTGGAGGACGAAATTGTCCGAGACGCAGAGATAACCGTAGGTCTGAATCACAGAGGTATTGAACGTATAATGGAAGGGCTACCTGTGGAAAAGGCCAATAGCTTAACCGAAAAAATATGTGGAATTTGTTCCAACAGTCACATCTGGAATTCAGTAATGGTTGCTGAAAAGGGTCTGGGTATTGAAATTCCGGAAAGGGCCACCTATATTCGAATAATTATGGGGGAACTGGAAAGATTACACAGCCATTTGCTTTATTTGGCTCATGGAAACGAAGTTTTAGGTCATGAAACATTTGCCATGCGGATTTTTTACATAAGAGAGACAGTAATGGAACTTTTAAGGATGATTGGAGGCAACCGAGTACAATATGGTGTTTCCATCATTGGGGGGGTCAGACCACGCTGTGAACTTGATTTAATGAGAATCCAGAAAATCAGTGAAGGTATGGATCTTATTGAGGAAAAAATAACAGAATTTGCAGATAGATTTGTATCAGATCCTATGGTAATGTCCAGGATTACTGGTGTCGGTGTTTTAACTAAAAAAGATGCTTTAAGACTAGCTGCTACCGGCCCGACTCTTAGATCAACTGGTGTGGATTTGGATCTTCGCCGGGATATGGAAATTTACGATCCCTTTGAATTTGATGTCATTACACAAGATGATGGAGATGTTAAGTCCAATCTGCTTATGAGAGTTCTTGAGATACCCGAATCAATTAAAATCATTAGACAAGCCATTAAAAACATTCCAGCAGGCCCCATTACTGACCGCAGTTGGGAAATGCAGGATACGGGTATTATCAAAAGTTACATAGAAGTACCGCGAGGAAAGCTTTTACACTCTTATGCATTAGAAGAAGGAAGAGTAAGAGGATCTATAGTAAGAACACCATCTATAACTAACATAGGGGCCATGCAGCAAGCATGCATTGGTAACCATATTAGTGATGCTCAACTGGCCATTGTGCAATGTGATCCCTGCTTTACCTGCACAGATCGTGCTATAAAGATAACTCAAATTCAAATTTAGGAGATTAAGTCATGGAAGCTTCTATTATCATATATTCAACAGCAGCAGTGATTGGGACTTTAATCGTGGCCTTGTTTGTGGGCCTATGGCTGCCGGGAATTGAGAGAAAATTTGTACATGCGCGAATTCAGCAGAGAATAGGACCTCCAATTTCAAGTCCTGGTTTCATGGCTCCTTTGAAGTTTTTTTTCAAAGAGACCATAATTCCTAATTCCCCATTACCTCGCCTTTACAATGCACTGCCTTTAGTAGGTTTAGTATCTATATTTTTCATATTACTGTTCTTAATACCTCAAATGTACTTTGTAGGTGCTTTAGCAAGTGTCATAGCAATTGTGGGACTTTTAAAAATTGAAGAAGTCATATATGTATTTATGGGATCTTTATCTCGTTCCATAATGTCTTTGTCTATGCCTTTTCCAGATATTGTTAAGGGCGCCAAACATCCGGACGTGCCCAGGTCATTTTTAGAAGATTTAAGTGCAATGAGAGCCTTTAGACTGATTGCTTTTGGATCATTCCCCATATACATTGCCTTATTTATACCTGTGGCCATGGCAGGCAGTGTGTTCTTGAGTGATATAATCTCTTATCAGCATATGAATGGTCCGGTTTTATTCACTTTAGCTGGAGTTTTGGGAGCTTTGGTATTTTTCATCGGATACATGATTTTACTAAATGAATATCCATTTGCCATTCTTAAAACTAAAGCGGATGTTATAGAAGGCCCATATATGGAATATGCCTCAAAATACAGATCTTATATCTATATTACTAGAGGTTTCCTCATGTTCACTTTAGGAGCTATATTTTCAGTTCTTTTCCTAGGACTACCTCCTAACATTTTAAGCTTGTCTATCCTGGTTAATATTGCTGTGGCATTAATATTCCCTATATTCATGGCCATATTCAGTGCTTTTGCTCCAATATTCACTTTCAAGCAATTTTATCCCGTTGTAGTTGGATTTTCACTTTTAGGGGTCCTAGCTGTGGTTATTGCCCTTTTCTAGGCAATAATGTGGAATAAATTTGAGTTAAAGGAATTCAGATGTTAAATGAATTTTATATAAAATCTATTATATATCAAAAATCTTAAAATATTAAATTATAATTTAGGTGATCAAATGAAATTTGTGGTTAGGCCTCATCATATAATCAGTACGGGCGGTTACATTGTAGAGGTGGACTTCCCTTACAGAAACCTTATTGTTGTTAATCCCACTTCTGAACCTATTAAAATAGATGTACCTATCTTTTCAGAGGATTGGATTGATGAACACAGGGCTTTGGGTTTGAATATCACTCCGGTTAAGGAGGAAGATAATTTTCTCAGTTTATTTAGAAAAGAGCATATAAAATTGGATAAAATTAAATCTGAGTTAGAATAATATTGATTTTTTAATATTTATCCTATTATTCTTGATTCTATTACTTGGTTTTTAATAACTTTCAATCTATTTCTAAATTCATATAAAATTTTTAAAGGACTTAAGGAACAATTAAAGGCATAATACTTATTTTACATTACTTGCATAATTAAAAATAATTATTTGACTAATTTAATTATTTATAGATGAATTCAAATGAAAAAAAAGATGAGGCTGGCTGAAAAGACTATAACTGATTCTTTCACTATTGATGCATTATTAAATAGTTCCGAAATTTGCAGAATTGCTTTTTGCGATAATCAATGGCCATATATAGTTCCTATGAACTTTGCCCATGAAAACGGATTTATTTATCTTCACTCTGCTCGTGAAGGACGTAAAATTGACATAATCAATGAAAACAATCGTGTTTGTTTTGAAATTGAAAATGAATGTGAAATTTTACCTTCTGAAAATGACTGTAGTTGGGGAATGAAATACCAATCGCTTATTGGATTTGGATTTGCAACTTTAGAAGATGATTATATTGAAAAAAAGAAGGCTTTAGATATCATTATGCGAAAATATTCTTCAAAATATTCTTCTACTAAAGATTCTTTTCTTTATACTAAAAAATCTATTGATTCAATTATAATAGTTAAAATTGAAATTATGGACATTTCTGGTAAAATATCTGGATATTAGGGTTTATTAATTTTTAAATCCAGAAAAAATTCATTTTTAAGCTAATGTTACAAATAAATTAAAATTCAAAAAAATTTTATCCAAATTAATTTTAATCAATCTATAAATTTATTATCTAAAAATACCATAATTAATTTTAATTACAGTTTATCATGTTTTTGGAGATATTTAATGAGTAAAGTTGCTATTACTATAAAAACTATTGAACGTCCAGGGGTTTTAAGTCAAATCACTGACATGTTTGCTTCAGATGGAATCAATATAACTTACACTCATTTATTTGTAGAAAAAGATGGTTCTGGTTCTATTTACATGGAACTGGAGGATGTCAGGGATGTTGATAAATTAGTTAGTGCTATTAATGATTCAGAACCCGTTTTAGAAGTTAAAGTTCATAGATCTCTGGATGATATATATGGAAAAAGGATAATTATCATTGGGGGTGGTGCGCAAGTGGCTCATGTGGCCATGGGCGCTATTAGTGAGGCTGATCGTCATAATATCAGAGGCGAGCGGATTAGTGTGGATACCATACCTTTGGTTGGTGAAATGGAACTTGCAGAAGCAGTTTTTGCTGTTGGTAGGCTCCCCCGAGTTGGTGCTCTTGTTTTGGCCGGATCTTTAATGGGTGGAAAAATCACGGATGCCGTGGAAAAGGTTAAAAATGAGCATGATCTAGTGGTAATTAGCCTTAGCATGCCGGGTAGTGTTACTGAAAAAGCAGATTTGGTGGTAACAGATCCTATACAGGCAGGAGTGATGGCTGTAATGGCAGTGGCCGATACTGCAATTTTTGATATTAAAAAAATCTCTAAAAAAAGGTTTTAGAAATTTTTAGAAAAGTGAGCTATTTACTCAAGAATATTTATTAATTTCAAAATCCTTATAAAAATAAAATTAATTAATACTTATTTAACTAATACCCATAATATTTAACTAATACTCATAATAAATGAAAATAAATTAAAAATTATTTATTATAGGTTAACTCATTTCTATGGCTCTAATAATCCTGCTGGCAGCGTTTTTCAGCTCAGGATCTTTTATATCGCCACTTTCTCGTACTTTTAATGCTAATTGCAGCACTTTTGATACGTCTGCGGGTTTTAAGTTTTCAGCCATTCCTAAATAAGTCTGATCTTTATCGTCTTCTATTTTGACTTTTTCTTTGTCCATAAGCTCCAGCATTACCCTGCAAGCACCCATAACACTGGAATCTTCCATTCCTTTGCATTTTTTAATGAGTTCATCTTGTTTCATTTTATCACCTATTATCTACCTTAGATATTATATATAACTTTAAATAGTTTTATATTTTGGGATAAACACTTTTTCAGGTTTTAATGGTCTCTTTTCATGAAAAATCAAGATTTTGATTGCATATTTCCATATAACTACATTTTTCACATTTTTTTGGATTTATATTTACTTCAGGAAGATCTCCTAGATTTATTATTTCTCGAATAGCATCTATTACTATAAAAAGTCCTTCTCTAAGCTCTGAATCAATAACTACTGGTCTTCTATCTCCTAAACGCTCATAATCTACAAAACCAACCATTACCTCGGTATCGAATTCTCTTTCTATTAATAATCCATAAGCAGCTATTTCTAGAGCATCTGAGTCCCATACGCCTCTGATGGGAGGATTTTTTAATTTTCTGCTTATGGGATAATATTTTCCATTTACTATCTCAATTTTATCTATGTTTCCCGATATTTCCAGGCTTTTATCTCTCATTAAATAGCTTTGTAATGATGGAGGAAAAATCATTTCTACTATTTGTCCTGCGTCTTTTTTTGTTTTTATTAATATTCTGTGTATTTTCAATGCTAAAATGGTATTTTCAACTTTTAAATCTTTTTCTAACTCATTAAAAAGTAAATTTTTATCATTATTATCAGCAAATTCATAATTTTCCAGAGATTTTTTTAATAGATAAGGAACATCATTATAAAGTGTTTCACTAATTTGGGCAGCACTCATATCTTTGTTTACATTCATCAAATTTCTACGCAAAATATCTCTAAAATCATTATTTAGCTGGCTCAAAATCTTATTGTAGTTTTTATTTTCGGGTGTTTTTTCATTTTCAATTTCTTCAAGCTCTAAATGATTTCTTAGATATAATTTCAGGGGACAATACAAATATTCATTTATTGAAGAGACTTTAATTGTCATTTTATCACTTATTATCCATTTATTCTATTTTACTGCATTTTAATCTGGGATATAAACCTTAATTTAATAAATTACTATTATCTATATTTTAATATATTAAGTTTATATTTTTTTTTATTTTAGTATTACTATAATTTAAAAAAAATATAATTTTAAAAGAATTTAATCCTCTAAAATTCGGATAAACATACATGGGGCTTTTATTTCTGGTAATTGATCTATTTGGGAGATAGCATCCATAATATTCTTTTCTGATGCTTTATGAGTTACCATAAATATTGGAATGGATTGATTTTCATCATTTTTCTCTTGATTAACAGATTCCAGACTAATGTTGTACTTACTTAAAATCCCAGAGATTTTATGAAGTACTCCTGGTTGATCAAGAGCTTTTAAACGTATATAATATTTAGAAACCACTTCAGCCATATTTTTAATAACTTTTTCTTGACTTTGAGGAGGACCATAAGTGATTTCTTTTTCCGTATCACTGATTATGTTAATACAATCGCCTACAATGGCACTGGCAGTGGGCATCATTCCCGCACCTTGTCCATACATCATAACTGGACCTACTGCGTCTCCAATCATGTAAACTCCATTGAAAACGTCATTTACTGAAGCCAATAGATGATCTTGGGGAATTAATGTGGGGTGCACTCTTACTTCTAATTCATCTCCCACTTTTCTAGTGATTCCCAGGAGTTTAGTAACATATTTCAGTTTTTTGGAAGTAAATTCAATATCTTGAGGAGTAATTTTTGTTATTCCTTCTACATGGAACTTCTCCTGAGCAACATAAGTTCCAAAACCCAGTATGGTTAAAATTATCAGCTTTTGAGCAGTATCATGACCCTCAATATCGAAAGTAGGGTCTTGTTCTGCATAACCTTTTTCTTGAGCTTCTTTAAGAACATCATCGAATTTTAATCCTTCTTCACTCATTTTGGTGAGTATATAATTGGCAGTTCCATTTATTATTCCATAAATACCTTCAAAGTTATTAGCTGCCAGAGATTCATTTAATGGTTGTAAAAGAGGTATTCCCCCACCTACACTGGCCTCGAATGAAATTCTCACATTATTTTTTTCAGAAGTCGAGGTTATTTCTTCCCAGTGTTTTGCTAAAAGTGCTTTATTGGCAGTAACTACGTGTTTTCCATTTTCCAGGGCCTTAAGAATAAAACTGCGGGCAGGTTCATATCCTCCAATTAGTTCGATAACAATAGATATTTCTGGATCTTCTAAAATTTCATTAACATCAGTAGAAAGTTTTTCAGATCTGATTTCAACTCCTCTATCGGTGCTTATATCTAGATCAACTACTTTTTTAAGATTAACTTCTTTACCAACTTTTTTTTCTATTAAATCAATATTTTGATTAAATATTTCTATTACACCGGATCCAATGGTTCCAAAACCAATTAATCCAATATTCACAGGCGTTTTATTCATAAAAATCCTCCAGGATATTCCAGGACATTGATATTCATCGAGATAATTAAGATAATTAATATTACAATTGTTATAATTTAATTATTAATATAATTTTATTAATTTAATTATCTATTATATCTATTACAATTAAATTGATTATTTAAATTAAATTATTTTTCAAAGCGAAATTGTTAATACAATATTATTTCATTGGATTTGTAATACTTATATAGTTTTTTATTATTACTATTTTATTACTATTTTTAATTAATTAGATTGGATTAAATACTCTATTACAATAATGTATTTTTAAATTTTAAGAAATAGCTAAAATAATTTTTAAATTGATTTGAAAATTTGAAATTATTTGAAAAAATATAAAAAAAATAATATTAATTAGAATCAATTGATGACCTTGAAGATATGACTTCTTCAGGGATTAGATGTTAATGGATTGTCTTTAAGTTTTATAAATTCGTTTAAAGATTCTCTGGTAGTTCCTACAACAATCCTATAACTTTCTTTTTCACCTATAACTTTTTCCAGCTTACCTCTTGCTGTAATCTGTTCTCCTTCAAGGGCCTGGCCAGAGTATGTATGGGTGAAGGAAGCTATTTCACTAATATTTATGTCAATTGGGTTATTATCTAATGAATCAAATCTAATTTCAATTATTTTTACATCATGGACGTCATAAACTGCTGGATTGTCAAATGATGCTAAAGCATTGGATACAATACATTCCACAGTCATTTGGCCCAGTGGTTCATATCTAGTGTCGCCCCAGGTTCCAGAAATCTCGTCCCATTCACGGGTGGCCAGTATGTCAAATAAAGTTCCATCCACGACTCCTCTGTTGTTTTTTCTTTTTTCATACCAGCAGAATTCTTCAAAACTTAATGTGAAGTCGCTGATTCGCTTATCATAAACTTTTCTCCAGTAATTATCATCAATACTTTTAAATGATTTGTTTTCTGCAGTATCTTTAATTTTCCCGAATAAATTCTTGGCTCGACGGTGATTAGCCATACCATAAATTACAAAATCTATATCTGAACTTTGAGAGTCGTATAATTCGGGTAATATTGATCCGGATATTCCCATGCTTTCATAGGGTATATCTGCACCTTCATGGAATGTGTCTGCAACTTTAATAACTTTTTTCAGAAGATGATTTTCATTAAATTTATCATCTGTCCTTTCACTATTAATATAATGGTCCCTGATTTCTTTTAATCTTTCATTAGGCCTTAAAATTTCTTTAATCTTATTTAAAGGTACACCCATCATCTGCACATTTGTATTATTGCAATCATATAAATAATAAGGATAATTTTCTTTTAAAAAGCTGTAAGCTTCTTTGGAACCAACTTTAGTGTATGTTTTACCATTTTTAATTCGTTCACCTTCCGGATCCGGAATGTAACGTAAAAATGCCAGGATCCGGTCTTCAGGATGTATGTAAGAGGTAGTTGCGAAAAACAAATCATCCGTGGTATATATGAAATCTCGGGTTCTGGCTCTCATAATTAATTAAGTGGTTAAATAAACTATTAAAATGTTAGCTCATATTTTAAAGCTTGATTCATAAACCTAATTAAAGAACAAAAATTAATTTATCTAAGTCAAAAGATAATTATTAGTATAATAATATTTTGAATAAAATAATTTTTATCTCTTAATTGGCCTCTGAATTTGCAATCATATAATCAATTTAACATTCAATAATTATTATGCAATGGGAGATTTCTATGAAAATGATTAATCACTTTGTTGAAGAAAACACATGTTATGATGGGAGCCAGATACAACCTTTATGGGCCCTAGACCAAATAGGGATAAAAGGTTCCAGTATAGTTTCCTGGATAGGATCCATGGAAATTGAACCATCAAAAATTATTGATGTGGAAGATGTTGGTTTAGAAATTAAATCAAAGGAAATGATCCATTTCATTGTAGAACATTTTGATTGTCAGCCTACTAATATCAAACTTTGTTATCATCGCCAGAGGATTTTGGTCATGATATTAAAAGATGAGCTGGCCCAGTGGGGAGTTCAATGTACTCGTAGTGGTGATGACCTGTTTGTGGGAAATGGAAAACTAACGGTTTCAATAGCTACTATATCTGCAACCAGCATGAAAATTCACTTGGGAATCAATATAATTAGTGAAGGAACTCCTGAAGACGTTGAAACCATAGGTATTTTAGAAACAGGAAATATTGGCCGAAAGGATTTATTTAAGTTTATTAATAATATTTCTGAAGCCTATATTGAAGAAATAGCGTCAATTGAAAGAGATATATCCAAAACACGTGCTTTTTAACTTATTTTTATAGCCATCCACTAGTTATTTATAATTATGGATGTTTTTATTTTATTTGAAATAATCAATAACCCATACTTAATTAAATTAAGATATTTAAAATAAATACAATTCTCTATTTAATTTAATTTAATTTTTATAGAAAATTCATCAATGAAATTCAATGCATTAAAAATATTTTTATCTTATTAATTTATTTAAATTAAGACTAAAGGTTAATTAAAGGTTAAATCATGAAAATTGTTATTAATGGTATTCACGCTAATTTAAGATTCTCTGCAGCACACATGATTCCCGAGCATGAATCCTGTGGATGTATACATGGCCACTCATATATCGTAGATGTGCAAGTAGAAGGAGAACGTAGTGGAAAATTTGGCTTTGTAGCTGATTTTAAGGAAGTTAAAGGAGTAGTAAGAGATATATCTTCTACATTAGATCATAAAGTACTGATTCCTCTACAAAACAATCTAATTAACTTTAAATCTACTGAAGGTTCAGTAGAATTTGTTATTCAGGGAAAAGAGTATAAATTGCCAGCAGAGGATTGTTTATTACTTGATTTGAAATCTACTTCGGCCGAAGATCTGGCAGAATACTTTACTGAACGTGTGTTTGATAAATTAAAGGAAAAAGGGGCCAAAATTTCCAGTGTGGAAATATGTGTCAATGAAGGTATCGGACAGGGTGCTTTTTTCACTAAGAGTGACTAATGTTCTTATTTTTTAAAATTTTTGATAATATGGCGATTATAATTCAAAAATAAGCACATAATATCTGTTAAAAGATAAAAAACACAACAATCCTAATACAATCACAATCACAATTATAATTATAATTATAATTAATAAAACTAAAATTTATAAGACTAAAGCTCAAGGATTTTTATGAAAGCACCTATAATAGAAGTTTTTTCCAGTATTCAAGGAGAAGGCCTTTTAATTGGCAGAAGACAAATTTTTGTTCGTTTCGCAGGATGTAATTTGAATTGCATTTACTGTGATACACCAGAAAGCAGAAAAAGTACGGCTGGTACGAGTAAAACCGTGGAAGAACTTTTTCAAACCATTGAAAGTATTTTAACTCCTGATTTCCACTCAATTTCATTTACTGGCGGCGAACCACTACTTCAAGCAGATTTTATAAAAACTTTTTTGCAAAAATATCAAAAAAATAAATTCAAATCTCTCTTAGAAACCAATGGTTCTCTCCCTAAAGAAGTTGAAAAGATTGCAAATCTAATTACTCATGCATCGGTGGATATAAAACTCCCAGAACATTTTTCTAGTAACACTAAGGACGATCTTATAGAGCGGGAGATAGAATCCCTAAACATATTAATATCAAGAAGGGTAAAGGTATATTGTAAAGTGGTAATGTTGCCCTCAACAAAAGTGGAAACTTTAGGACATGTTGCAAAAACCATAAAAGAAAATATTTCTGATCCTTCCCGGATTGTTATGGTGCTTCAACCGGCCAGCCCACTAAAGTATTGGGTTCAACACACTCCTAAACTATTCAGTATGTCTGAAAAGGTAGGAGAACACATAAATGTACTGACAATACCTCAAGTACATAAACTTCTAGAAGTCAGATAGGAGGTTTTTAGATGGAAATGGAAACTAAAGTCACCGTACACGATGCCATGACATCAAACGTGGTAACAGTAGACCCTAAAATCAGCGTTGCCGAAGCAGCAATACTTATGAATCAAATTAAAGTGGGTAGTCTAGTAGTTAAAAGTAACTCTGAACCTGAAGGACTAATCACTGAAAGCGATATCATTAGAAAAGTAGTTTCCAAAGATTTGAAAGCTAGTGATATAACTATTGGCCAAATAATGACTAAGAATCTCATTAGCATTGAACCTGGGAGAGAATTAAATGAGGCAGCTCGTTTAATGGCTAAAAATAGTATTAGGCGCCTTCCAGTGGTTAATGGTGGAGCTCTAGTTGGTATATTAACATCTACTGATGTAATGGCTGTTTCTCCAGAACTTACTGAAATTCTGGTAGAAAATGCCCGCATTACAGAAAATCAAGTGGGTTATCCGTCTGGTGATAGGCCCGTTCCTGGTGCATGTGAAGCATGTGGAAACTTTGAAGATTATCTGGATGAAGTAGATGGCAAGTATTTATGCGAGGAATGTAAAGAGGATTTAGAAGGTGAATAACTTGATTGTGGAAGAGGCAATGACCTCTAACCCGGTCACAGTTTCTGTAAGCACATCTGCTACGAGAGTGCGATCTATATTCCGGGAAGAGGACTTCCGCTGTATCCCTGTGGTTGAGGAAGGCCACTTAAAAGGTTTAATTACCCGAGGGGATATGCAAAATATTTCTGCTACTAAATCTAATATTGAAGCAAGGGGCATAATGGAGCGGCCCAAACTTATTTTTACTCCAGAAATGGAATTAATCCATGCTGCTCAAAATTTAATAAATTCTGAAGAAATTCAGGCCCCGGTGGTAGAATCCAGTGATAGTAATAAATTACTGGGAATTTTAAGTGTGTTTGATATTTTATTAGTTTTTTTAAAGGATGGAATTAATGCTCCCCAAAAAACTTTGGGAGATATTAAAACCGAAAACGTCGTTACCTGTGACTACCAGGATTCTATTTCCACTTTGTGGAATAAAATGGGTGAATCTGGCTTTTCTGGCTTGCCTGTTTTAAAGAACGGTAAGTTAATTGGAATAGTCACTCGCAAAGATCTTATCAAGTCGGGACATACTCGAATTGGCGCGGGATCTGGTGATGCGAAGCGAAACATTCCTGTAGAGAAAATTATGCAGACTCCACCCATAGTAGGGACATCAAAGATGTCTTTGGAGAAAGCTGCAGATTTAATGGTTCAAAATGACATTGGGCGTTTGCCTGTTGTGGAAAATGCAATGTTTATTAAAAAAGAACCCGAAAGGGCCAAAGAATCTGAACTAGTAGGTATTGTTTCGAGAGAAGACGTTTTAAGGTCGTATATAATTTGATTCTCAATTCAAATTGCAAAAATGGCCTTTTTGTTCAAATATGTTCTATAATTGGCCGGGCAAGAATATTATGTTCTAAAACTAAAAATATATCTAATTCACGATGATATGAAAAAAATCAAAATTAGTATTATACTATCTGCAAATTCAATAGAACTGTCGAAAAATTGAAAATGGATGATTATTAAAGAAAAACTCTTTAGAAAATTCTTAGAAAGTTCTTTAGTTTTCTCCTATATCAAAAATAAATGATTAAATACGTGTTAAATAGGCTAAAATTGTATAAATTTCATTCAAATTACATAAGTAATCATATCTCTGAGAGAGGTGTATGGATGAGAAGAAAAGACACCATAAACATCGTAAAGTCTATGGACCGTGGGCCCATAGAATTTGGAAGCAGAAATTTTGAACACGAAGGCGATATTATGGCCGTCGCCAAAAAAGAAGTGGTCACTATACCACAAACCGCAAGTATTAAAGAAGCTGCGGTTATAATGGTTAAAAACAAATTCAGGAGATTACCCATTACAAATCCTGGAACTGGGAAACTTATGGGTATCGTAACTTCTATGGATATACTGGACTTCCTGGGAGGGGGAGACAAATTTAAAATCCTGGAAGAAAAATATCACGACAATTTTTTAGCAGCCATCAATGAGTCTGTTAAAAAAATAATGACACGCGATGTCCATTATTTAAGCTACAAAGACTCCCTAAATACTGCAGTTGAAAAAATGTTAGAATATGGGGTGGGGGCTTTACCAGTTATTGACTCTGATGATAATATAGTGGGTATTGTTTCTGAAAGAGATTTAGCTCTTTTATTATCTGGAGTTCTAACTGATGAGTTAGTAGAGGATTATATGACTAAAAAAGTTATAACTACTACTCCGGGAACACCCATTGAGAGTGCATCTAAAATAATGGTGAGAAACAAACTTAGAAGGATACCTGTGGTGGGAGAAGAGAGAAGAACTTCTCACCCAGAAAAAGAGAAACTGGTAGGCATAATCACTTCCACAGATATTCTGGAAATTTTAGGCCAAAGTAAAGTCTTTAACAATATGACTTCCAATAGTGCTGAGGAAATTCTTAACTCAAAAATTACGGAGATAATGGAAAAAGAAGTCATAAGCACCACACCAATGACTCGTTTAGGTGTTTTATGTGAATTGATGCAAAATGAAGGAATTGGTGGATTACCAGTAATTAAAAATGGGGAGTTAGTGGGCATTATTACTGAAAGAGACTTACTAAAAGTCATAAAACAGTAATGTCCATATATTTTTCAATATTTCTAAATTAATCTGGTATTCATAAAAATAGGGATATCGATGATTTTGAATCAAAAACACGGTAAATACATAGAATTATTAAACCTCTATTTAGTATACCGCAGGTGATTTGATGAAAATAAAAGATATAATGAGTGATGAAGTAGTGGTAATTCAAGATACAGAACAAGTAGCTTATGCCCGTAACCTCATGCTCAAAAATGGAATTGGTCGCATTGTAGTAGTTGACCACGATGGAGATCCGGTAGGGATAGTAACCGATAGGGACATTACCCACAAACTAAGCGGAAAAGGACCGGCCTGGAGAAGAAGGCCTATTGACAAAATTGCTGTAAGGAGAGTAATGAATAATAATTTAATTACTGTAGCTCCAGGATTAAATTCAAAAGAAGCGGTCGAGTTAATGTTAAAAAATGATATTGGTTCACTGCCGGTTATTGATCAAAGTGAATTAGTTGGTATTATAACCAAAACAGATCTCATGAAAGTTTATGAAAACAAATTCAAAGGTAAATGGAGAATTTCAGAGTTAATGAGTTCTAAAGTAGTCACGGTAAACGAAAATCACGCCATTTCTCATGTTATCAACATAATGGAAGAAAATAAAATTGGTCGTGTTGTGGTAATAAGAGATAATGAACCTGTGGGCATTATAACCTCTGAAAACATTTCTTTTGCCCAAATTGAAGATCCTGGAAAAGGGATTAATGTAGAGAGAATATACTTTGTCCGCCCTGTTGAAGGAGAAGGAAAAAGAAATGTGCGTATGATTTCCATGATGACTGCTGGGGATATTATGACTGATCGCATTGTCAAATTAAGCTCATCAGATGATGCTTCAGAAGCGGCTAAAGTCATGATGGAAAGTGAGATTAGTGGAATTCCAGTGGTTGACGATGATGAACTAGTTGGTATCATCACTAAAACAGATATAATTAAAGCCATACAGTAGAAAATAAGTGAAAATCGCAGAATTTATAAATGAAACCTAAAAAGAAAGGGGATTTTAATGCGAGTAAAAAATATAATGTCCGAGGATATTGTTTCCATAGATAAAGACCAGAACATTTGTGACGCTCTCAGAGTCATGAAAAAACACAAAATGTCTCGGCTAGCAGTTATCAATACCAACCAGGATAATGTTAAAGAGATGGTAGGTATGATAACCGAAAAAGACATTGCCAATAAACTGGGATCATCTAAATATGGAAACCTACCTCCTTCCCATTTTCATGTTTCTACGGTAATGACTAATGAGTTATTTGCAGTGGAAACTGAAACGGATATCGCATATGCAGCCAATATAATGCTGGAAAATAATATTGGTGGAATTCCAGTAATGGATGATGGCGATGTGATTGGTCTGGTTACTAAATCCGATCTCATAGACACTTGCCGAGGCAAAGCATATGAAAACAAGTCTGTTCAGAATTTAATGAGTGAGGATCTAATCACGGTGTCTCCTTCTGACAGGCTAGTTCATGCCCGGAGAGTCATGATGGATGCCAAAGTGGGCCGGCTCCTGGTAATGGAAGATGGAGATTTAGTGGGATTAATAACATCTAAAGATATTTCCCGAGCCATGATATCCTTTAGGAAAGTTGTTCCAGACAAACACAAATCTGCCAGAATCAGAAATCTTCTGGTGGATGATGTAATGTCTCAAGGAATTCACATGGTTTCTATGACGAGCTCCATTCCTGAAGTGGCACAAATGATGCTGGATCAAGGTATAAGTGGATTTCCAGTAGCAGATGAGAATAAAAATACGGTAGGCATAATAACAAAAACAGATTTGCTGGATTTAATTGTTGAAATGGAGGGGGTTAACTAATTTCTAGGGAATATAAGTCTAATGGACAAAAATCTGAGGATTCTAAATCCAAAATACTTAAATCACCTGGAATTGAATTGCCCGAGGTAAATTGTCCTAAATGCAGTTCTAAAATGAGGGTTGATTGGAGGAGAAACAATACCCTCACCCATTTTTTTTACTCTTGCCCATCTTGTGAGCTGGAATCTCAAATTGAAGTAGAAGATTTTCTGGAGAAAAAAATTCAAGAAATATTGGGAATTAAATCAGAAAAGCTGGAAGAATCTATTAAAAAAGGAAACACAAAATTTTTCATTTCCATGGGCATTCCTACACTTCTTTTTAAAAAAGAAACCGGTGAACTAGAATCTGGGACAGTTATTTATCTCTCAGATGAAATTGAAGTAATTAGAGGATTTCCTAAAATTAGAAGAACTCTTCTTTTGGGGCCTTCCCTTAAAAATCATTTTCAGGATTTAATTGCTGTGGAAGAGAAGATGAATGGCTATAATGTCCGTATTGCCAGTATAAATTGCAGCGATATATGTCAAGATATCTCTAAAAATCCAGAAAGTAACTCAAAAGTATTTGATGAAGTTAATGATGACTTTAAACATAATAAAATTGTGGCCCTCACTCGTGGAGGATATATATGTCCTTTTACCACTAAAAAGGCCCGGGAACTTATGGAATTGGATGATTTTTTTGCAGATAATCCAGAACTAGTAATATGTGGTGAAATGGTGGGTACGGACAATCCTTATGTTTCACAGTATTATCCTGAAATTGGTAAACTGGCCTTTAGAGTTTTTGATATTCGTCATAAATTATCCAATGAACCATTATCTATTGATGCCAAAAGAAAACTCTTAAAACAATATAATTTACCTGCTGTTAGACTATTTGGTGTATTCTCAGCAGATGATGCTCATGAGAAGATATTAAAAATAATTAAAGAAATAGGGCTGGAACATAGGGAGGGAGTAGTAATGAAACATCCTTCTATGGAAATACCACCTTTAAAATACACATCCTCTCAGGCCCATGATAGAGAAATTAAATATGCATTTAACTTCCCATTTGATTTTGGAAGGGCCTTTTTTTTCAGTAGAGTTGTAAGAGAAGGCTTTCAAGCCTATGAAATGGAAGATTCTCCAGAAGAACTTCAAAAAAGAGCTCAAAGATTGGGTGAATCTATTATTTATCCCATGATTGATATAATCAAACAAATAAATGATGGAGAACCTGCTGTGGAAGATACTACTATCAATGTGGATAGTAAAAAAGAGGCCGAGGAATTTGTAAGGCATCTGCATGATCTGGGAGTTTCGGCCATGTTAATAGAATATAAGGGTGGAAATGCGGTTATTCGAAGAATGTATAATGCAACCAATGATAAAATAAAAAATTATCTTAATGGGGGCCTTTACTAAAATAATATTTTTAATTAAGGAATATTTTTCTTATATTTTATTAGAACTATTTTTTGATTCTTATCTTTTCAGATTATTAATTAAATCCTATTTAAATCCTTTTTAAATTATTATTTAATTCTTATTTAATTCTTATTTATTTTTATTTTATTTTTATTTACCTTAATTCTTAAATTAAAGAAAAAAGAAGAACATTCAATTAAAAATTATATCTATAAATATCAATATAATAAACGAATATATTCATATTATACTAAATAAAATAACATATTCTAAATTTCATTGAAATTATAAATCAAATTGATGGATATAATATGCCACCTGAAAACACTTTAAAAAACTCTAATAATAATAATAACAATAACAATTCCCTAAACAAGAGTAGTGCTGAAAATAAACCAGACACGTTCATCGCCTTTTTTGGACCGGCAGGAACATTCACTGAAGAAGCAGCTTCCAGATTAAAAGGGGAATTAGTAGCATTTGATTCTATTATAGAAGTTTTAGAAGCGGTAAAAACAGACAGGGCAAAAAAAGGTGTGGTGCCAATTGAAAACTCAATTGAAGGCCCAGTAGGGGTAACTTTGGATCTTCTGGCTCAAGATTACGATTTAACCATTGAAAAAGAAATAATTCTACCTATAAGTCACAATTTAATGGTTAATAAAGGAGTTAAACTGGATGAAATTGATTCGGTCTATTCTCACGCCCAACCACTGGCCCAATGCAGGATATTTTTAGAAAAACTTGGTATAATTACTCATTCCACTTCCAGCACAGCTGCAGCGGCCAAATTTATAAATGGTAAGAAAAATGCAGCGGCCATTGGAAACTATAGGGCTGCGGAATTATATGATCTGGATATCATAAAATCAGATATTCAGGACTTTGAAAACAACCGGACGCGATTCATAGTTTTGGGGAAAAATAAATCAAAGCCTATGGGTAATGACAAAACTTCTATTGTGTTTTCCCTGTATGAAGATAGGCCTGGGGGCCTATATGAGATTTTAGGCTATTTTGCCGGGAAGAAAATTAACTTAACTAAAATTGAGTCCCGTCCATCTAAAAAAGGCCTGGGAAAGTACTTTTTTTTCATAGACTTTGAAGGCCACCGTGATGATTTGATAGTTAAAGATATTCTAGATACTATTAAAAATAATGCTCCTTTTTTAAAGCTACTAGGCTCATATCCTCCTGAAAATTAACTAGGAATTAATTAAAATCTTTAATTTCTTTTTATTTTATTTTCTAAACCATTATAGGCGGTATTAATTTTCACACAGATAATGGGTTAAAAAGAAAAGGATTTATAATATTTAAATAAATAGATATAGTTAATCATAAGTTATGGATAACTATGATATTATTCAAACATCACTTGATGTGTAAAAATTACAAAATTAATATAAAATTTAGGTTAATGGCCTGAAATTAGGAGATGATCAAGATTAGTAAAATAGAACAGCTCTTGAAGAATCTCGAGGACTTAGAAAAGGATTTAGAAGCAGGAAAAATTCCTAAAAAGCAGTATGTATCCTTAAAAAAACAATACACTAATAGGTTAGATACCCTTGAGGCCGCAGAAAGAGTTAAGCGGATGCAAGGTCGTGGTACTTCTGAAAAGACTTTAGATCATTGGGCCTCCAAGAGTAAACTCGAAAAAGATGAAAAAGAGCAAGAAGAGCTCATTAAAAAATATGTAACTACTCCCAAACCAACTAGAAGTCAAGCTAAAGCAGCATCAGCCGCAGCATCCTCAAAGGGAGGTATTTCCAGAATTGGAATAATTGCGGGAGTTTTATTAGCTTTAGCTTTCTTTGTAGGAACTGCATTTGGTGTAATGATGCTAAACACACCAGTAACTGTGGATAATGGCACAGTAACGGTTAATCAAAGTGCTTTTCCACTAATAGAGAATTTAACAACTAATAAAACTATTTCCAACTATACTTCCACTAATACCACGAAATCCAATACGACACATGGCGGTTCTAATAATACTCCGACACCTGTTACTCCAACGCCAACCCCAGACCCGGTTATTCCAAAACCTGATACAACTCCAGACGGTAATGGCGGTTAGTTATTAGACCATGAAAAACATAATTTTTTACCACTTCCCTTTTTAAATTTTTAAATAGAGGTAATGTCATGAAAAAATACTTTTTAGCATTATTAGTTCTCTCTTTAGTGGTTTTTACCTCTGGTTGTACTTCTAATACTGATAATCAAGACAATCAGACTAAAACTCTATCTCAAAATAATGTTTCATTCACTTATCCCGGCATTTGGGTCATAGCTGATTCTCAGGCCAATGATACCATAGCTGCGGTGGCCGATCCCAGTTCAGTGAATGCTCAAACTGGACTTGCACAAACCGTAGTCACAGTTCAACTTAAAAACCTAACTGGAACATTCGATTCCATGTATGCAGATAATTATGAATCATTATTTAGTAATTCTAGCTACCAAAGGGTTTCTGAAGGTAATCTGACTTTGAATGGAAGAAATGTTCTTGAATATGTTTATACCGTTGATGCTGATGGTACTAATATCAAACAAAGGGCCATATGGATACAAGATAATAAAAATGTCTATGTAATTCTTTGTAGTGCACTTACCAGCCAGTTTGATAAGGAAAAACAGAATTTTGATATGATTATAAATAGTTTTAATATTTCATAGTCCATCATGGATAAAATCATTTGATGGGAACTAGTTTTAAAACCATTTTTAATTACTTTTAAATAAACAAATAACTTTTTTTTTATTTTAATTATTTAAAATCTTTATTTTTTATAATTAGTACTTAATTTTTGCTAAAATTTATTTTAATTGAATATTTTTGTCTTTTTTTAAAATTTAATGATAAATAAAAAAATATAGAAAAATATATAATTTTTAAAGGCCATACTATATTCTATATATTATGGAGTGAGCGAAATGAAAAAATATCTTCCAATACTGGCTATAATAGCTGTGGTGGTCGCTGTGGCGGGTTGTGTTGATTCAGGAACTAATGATACGGCAATCAACACTACTGTACCCGATATGCCATCTAAAACTTATGCTAAAAATGGTATTTCTTTTGAATATCCTGTAGGGTGGACTAAGGCCGCCAGTTCAAATATACCTGGAACAATTGTGGGCTATGGAGACCCTGAATCAGTTTCTAAAGATCTTACTTATAATACGATAGCTATTGTAAGCAAACAGGCTTTACCTTCTGGTTCAACAGTTAAAGAATCATTTGATGCAACTTATGAACAGTATGCTAACAATGGCACGGGTTATAATCTGATTTCCGAGAGAACTTTAAACATAAATGGTGTCACGGCTTATGAAAAAGTTTATAATATAACGGTAAGTGGGGTCAAAAAAGAGGAACGAGCTACATGGTTTGACTCAAATGGAACTATTTACATGGTATTATGCAATGCGCTTCCAAAAGACTTTGATAGTCAACAAACTAACTTTGATTTAATTACTTATTCATTCAAAGTTACTGGTTGATTAATCAATCCTCTTTTTTTATTTTATTTCTATTTTTTAATAAATTTTAAACGCTTATTTTAATTGTTTAAAGATTTAAAACGAATTAATTCCAATAAATGATTCTAAAATTAATCCTAAAATTAATAAAATTATTAGATCCTAAGTGTGAAATAATGTGGGTATAAGTTTATATTCTCAAAATATCAATAGAATTACATTAATGATCATATAATTAAACTAATCTTAACTGGCCATACTGTTCATTTTTTCTAGCTCTAAGGGCTTTTGATAGGTAATAGTGGGCCAATAAGTATTTTTATTATATTGATTTTTAAGAAAAAATTTATCACTCAAATCAAATTTCTTTAAAATTATTAATTATCACAAAAAAGAAAGGAGGAATGAGAATGGATTTACCAATATGTGATGTCTGTCTACAAAGTGGGATACTATGTAAAGGATGTGAAAATAAGCTTAAAACTGGTGAAATAAGTCAAATGGAGCTGGACATTGCAAAAATACTTTACAATCTGGGTGATTGCCAAATAAGCTTTAAAAAGGCTATAGATATGGGAAATGTGGCCATAATTATCACAGAAAAGGACCAGGTAGGTAAAGTAATTGGTAAAGGTGGAAATGTAGTTCGAGCCATATCTAAAGAAATTGGGAAGAATGTAAGGGTTATTGGTGATGAATCTGATCTTAAATCCGTTGCTAAGGATATTCTAGCTCCTGCAAGAATTTCAGGGATAAATGTGGTATATGGAATTGATGGTGAGCAAAAATTTAAGATACTGGTGCTGAGGGAAGACGCTTTCACAATACCCTCGAATTTAGACAAATTAAACGAGATTATTGAGTCTTTAACTGGGGAAAAAACCAAAATTGTATTGGATGACTAGTAACTCTTCTAAATGAGTCTTCTTTAAATGAATTAAAATAGTTATTTTAGATTATATCCAGATAATTAACTCTTAAATGAGTTAAAACAATTATATCCAAAATATAATCAATTAAATAAATAAACCAAATGAGTCGTTATCATGGAAATTGTACTTTGTGTAACAGGTAGTGTGGCTGCAGTAGAAACGGTTAAGCTTGCCCGAGAACTTCGGCGACAAGGAGCCGATGTAAAATGTTTTATGAGTGATGATGCTTGTCATATAATTCATCCCTATGCTTTAGAATTTGCCACCGGCCAGGAAGTAGTTCTGGAGCTTACTGGAAAAATTGAACATGTGAAATATGCTCAAACAGATCTTGTTTTGGTAGCACCGGCCACAGCCAATGTTATCAGTAAATTTACCTATAAAATGGCAGATAATCCTATAAATACTCTTCTTATAACGGTTTTAGGCCATGGTACACCTATTGTAATGGTTCCATCCATGCACGATTCTATGTATCGTTCTATAGAAGAGAATATCCACAAACTGGAAGAAGAAGGAATAAACTTTGTTTTACCTAGAATGGACGAAGGAAAGGCCAAATTCCCTTATCTGGAGGATATTATTCTTCAGGCATTGAGACAAGTTAATAACTCTGAAAATGATTTAAAAGGTAAAAAAGTTCTTATCAGTGCGGGAGGGACTTATGAGGCCATAGATCCTATTCGTGGCATTTCCAATCGCAGTTCAGGTAAAATGGGTATTGAAATTGCTAAAGAGGCATTTATTCGAGGAGCAGAGATTACTATGTTACTGGGTGAGGTTAGCGTTCCTGTTCCCCAATCATTTGAGTCTATTAAAACAGTATCCAGTAAAGAAATGAATGATAAAATTCTGGAAATCATCCCGGAGTTTGATATTTTTGTTTCTACTGCAGCGGTGTCTGATTTTTCACCATCAATCACTGAAAACAGTAAAATATCCTCGGATAATAAATTGGAACTGGTACTAAAGCCAAATCCTAAGATCATTAATCAAATAAAACAGAAAAATCCAGATATTTTGCTGGTGGGATTTAAAGCAGAATATAATATTGCTGAAAGTGAATTAATTGAATTGGCAAAAAAACAGATGTTAAATTCAGGCGCGGACCTGGTAGTGGCCAATGATGTTTCTATTGAGGGGTCTGGCTTTGGTTCGGATGAGAATAAGGTAATATTGGTGGATAATGAAGTCCAAAAGCTTCCTTTAATTTCTAAAAAAGAAATTGCTCAAATGATCTGGGATAGAATATTACTTAAAATTGATTAAGGAATGTTTTAAGGCCTTAAGATAATTTAATGAATCATTAGGCCATTATAAAACATTTAATTGCTTTATTTTTATTTTTATAATTCAAAAAATAACTTTTTCACAAATTTATCAAATTGTTCTAATTTATTTAAAAATTATATTCTTTAAATTCATTAAAATGAGATAATAATATTCTAATTCCTTTTAAAATCAATAAAATGAGGTAGTGTTCACCTTCCAGAGTTTTGCCGCTTGTGGGAGTAGCAATTAATATAAAGACAAATACTCTGGAGGTGATATTATGGCCACATGTTAGATAATGTGTGGGTAATTCCTACCTTATGTATTTTATAAAATATAAAGTTTACACTTAAAATTGAAAAAGATTTTAAAATAATTTTATTAAAAAATCAGGCCAAAAATAGGGCTTATTTTAGAAAAATTGGCTTTAAAATCCCATTAAAATATTCATGAAAATCTATTGAAATCAGCTAAAATTCAATTAGAAATCAATGAAAATCACCAAATTTCAACTCTAAAAACTTCTCTCCACTACTAGGCCCAGATGGTCTTTTTCATAGGGTTCTAATTTGATTTTTTCTACAATGTTGAATCCATGAGTTTTTAATTTAGATTCCTCTTCTCTGAAAATCTTTTGTGGCTTTTTAGTCACGTCAATACTTCGGGCCTTAATCATGAGCATTCCTTGGCCTTCTTCTTTTAAAAAAAGTCTCATATTATCCATGAATAATTCGCTTTGCTGTGGTTGGGCCACATCACAGTAAATGAAATCCACTTTTTCAACTAAATTCAAATAACGACTTGGCCGAGTAGCATCGTCCAGTAAAGGCACCATATTTTCCCTATTTTCACATACTCTAACCAGTTCTCTCATCATCCTGGGAGAAAATTCCAAACAATAAACTAAACCTTCGGGAACCATATCGGATATGTGGGATGGGGTGGTACCAGAAGAGGCCCCTAAATAAAGAACTTTAGAGTCAGGTGATATTTTTAAATTCTCCAAACCATTTAAAATTGCTGCCCCTAATTTAGAACGGCGCGGGTCCCAAACACGATATTCTTTACCTTCCCAATCAAGAAGCTTTTCTCCATATACCTTGTATTCTGGAGTAAGGTTAGGGGTTACCAGAGAATGATCCATAAGATATACGCTATTTATTCCCTCTATTTTTTCCATATTAACACCGTGATTAGATTAATTATATTATACTTAAATTTAAATTCTTTACTTTCCTTTTTTTGAGTTAGACATTTTACAATTCTCTCACATATCCTGTAGTGTTTCGTGAATCTCGGTCTGGGTCTGATAGACCACTGACTGGATATTTCCTGATTAATATTATCCATCAATTCTTCGTTCATTTGATGTTGGAGTTCTATCAAGCTCTTAAGATTCATAAAATTCTGTTTCAATCTTTTCTCAACACTTAAAGAGAACCATATGGCAGTAATGGCCAGAATAATGGATAAAACACTGGAAATAGTATAGATTATGGGTAAAATGTCTAACACAATTATCACTAATTATATCCCCTATTTTTTCCTTTTTTTCTTCTTTTTCTTTTTAGAATATTTTTTATATTGTTTAGGACTTGATTTAGTAACCTTTTTAGATTTGGTAACTCTTTTAGGGAATGGGTTATCTTTATTAATAGTTTCTAATCTTTCCAGATAACCTTCTTTAATGCTGGGGTCAAATTCACCTGAGAAAACATCTTTACGCACAGCCAAAGATAATTTAGCAGCTAATGTTCTGGCAATTTTTCCCCTTAGCCACCATTTGGCCCCTCTAATGTCCGGATGCTGATATATGAGTCCGTGCTTGGGAGGTCGCTCACCGGTCTTTAAATGTCGGAATAATGCCTTCTCAGCCCCCATAATTTGGACAGTACTGGAGGGGAACAGTGCTAATTGTTTTATACTTCCTGAATGAGCAATCAATTTAGCACCAAGAGAAGCACCCGCCAAATCTCTTAAATTAGGGGCTATTTTCTCCATTTTAAAATCTACATAAGTTTCTATGGATTGGCGAGATTCTTGTAGTGATTTGAGGGACTTAGCAAAGCCTTGAATTATTAAAATATCCTCTTCTTCAATATCGGCCCCCATACTACTATCTAGTTCCAAATTATGCCCACTTAAATCCTGCTGGAGTATTTGATCGCGGTGGCCGTGCTGGGCCACTAAACCCACATAAGCCTCGTGATTTCGCACAAAATCCAATTCTGGAAAATGCACACCGTACCATTCTCTTATTCTTTCAGATAGTTTTCCTATGGATTCATCCAATTCATCTAAAGAACTTATGGCCTGTATTAAAAGCTTATCTTCTGCTTCAGATGATTCCCTTATTTGATGGAGAGTAACATCCATGTAAATATCATGTATTCTTGGCTTAAATTCTTCTTCAGTGCTTATAAATCCAATTTCTAGCAATATTTGCGTTAAATTGGAGCGAAGGTGTTCTCCACCAGGATTTGGATTTTTAAATTCGAATTTTTCACTATTTTTTAGATGTTGGTAGTTGGAACTACCTTTGTTGGTCTCTATGATGATGGATTCGTATTTTTTCCCGATTCTATTTAATAATGCTTCTTCTTCTACCAGTAAAACTCCTTCTCGAATTTTTAAAAGTCGGGAAGAAATTTTACTCGGTGGGAAAAGTTCATAATCCAAAAGAGTCAAATCTTCATTAAAGACCATGAAACCGGCCAGACAATTAGTAAGATAACAATTCATAAAAACTAATTTGTTTGATGTGATTTAAATTATTTGACTTTTTAGAGATGATATTTATTAAATATCTTAGAAAAAATTATTTACAAAAATTAAAATTTAAAATAAATCAAGATTTAATAGAATGACTAATTACCAATACTAATTACCATATGATAACAAAACAGTAATTTAATCTGCTAATTTGAGCAATATAACTTTTTAGAGGTTTAAAAATGATGGAAATCGAATTATTTGGGGTTAAAATGAAAAATCCTACTATGTTGGCTGCGGGGGTAATGGGTAGTACTGCAGCATCCCTAAATTGGGTATCTCGATGTGGGGCCGGGGCAGTGGTAAGCAAATCATTCTCTAAAATGCCTAATAAAGGATACAAAAATCCCACCACGGTGGAAGTGAATGGGGGAATTATAAATGCCATAGGCCTTTCCAGCCCTGGTGTGGAAACGTTTAAAAAAGAGCTGAAATCTCTCAATGGTGAGGTACCCAAGATCGCATCAATTTATGGGGCTACTCCCGAAGAATTTTCTCAAATCGCTGGTGAAATAGAAGATCTGGTTGATTTAATTGAGTTAAATATATCATGTCCCCATGCCATGGGTGGCTGCGGGGCGGCCATAGGTCAAGATAAGGAATTAACATTCAATGTAGTTAAATCGGTTAAAGATACAGTATCAGTTCCAGTGATGGTTAAATTAACTCCCAATGTGACAGATTTAACAGAGATAGCACTTAGTGCTGAAAAAGCCGGCTGTGATGGACTAACTTTAATCAATTCTCTAGGGCCTGGAATGAAAATTGATTTAGAAACTGGCCGCCCGATATTATCTAATAAATTTGGAGGAATGTCTGGACCGGCTATAAAACCTATTGCTCTTAGATGTGTATTTGAAACATATGCCGTGACTAATGTGCCTTTGGTGGGTGTAGGGGGAATATCCAATGCTCAGGATGTTGTAGAATTTTTATATGCTGGGGCCAGCGCGGTACAAGTGGGAACCGCCATAATGGAAAACGGCCCGGAAATTTTTGCAGAAATTTGCATAGGCCTTGAAAAATTCATGAAAGAACATGAATTCAATTCCATATCTGAAATGGTGGGTCTGGCTCATAAATTTTAGATACAAATCTGAAAATTAATTAGAAAAATATTAAAAAAGCTAGAAAATTAAATTATTATCAATAAATTTTGTCATTAGTCTTATAATTACTTGTATTTGGTGGAAAAATGCACGTTCCAAAGGTTTTAGAAATAAAAGAAGTTTTTGAAGAATCAGAAACTGTAAAAACATTTATATTTGACTGGGATATGAATTCAGAGGATATAATTCCTCAACCTGGTCAGTTCATGATGTTATGGAATTTTGAAGATGAAAAACCCATGTCCATTTCATCTATAGATTCAGTTAAGGGAGAATTAGGGATATCTATTAAGAAAGTGGGAGAATTCACTTCTAACGTCCATGAACTTGAAAAAGGGGATAAATTAGGCCTCCGAGGGCCTTATGGCGGAGGATTTGATTTAAAAGGCTCTAAAATACTGGCAGTTGGGGGTGGAATAGGAATGGCACCTATTGCTTCTTTGGTAGATCATGCCCTAATTAGGGGTGTGGAAGTTGATGTGGTTAGTGCATCACTTACTTTAGACGAATTATTGTTCGTAAATAGAATGAAAAAAGCAGGGGCCAGTGTTTTCACCTGTACTGATGATGGAACCTGTGGATTCCAGGGATTTGCCACCGATCGAGTGGAATCAATTTTAATGGACCATGATTACGATATGATTGTAACCTGTGGCCCGGAACTCATGATGAGTGGAATTCTGGAAATGGCCAAAAAACATGAGATTCCCGCCCAGTTTTCCATGGAGCGTTGGATGAAATGTGCCATGGGAATTTGTGGCCAGTGTTGTGTAGATGATACTGGATGGAGAGTTTGCGTGGAGGGGCCTGTTTTCTGGAGCCATGAGGTGAATCTGATTAAAGAGTTTGGTGAATATCGAAGAGACTCATCAGGGACTCGAAATTACTATAAATAGAATATAACTCCAACTTATTTCTCAAATTTTATCTCTTAAATTTATTTAATTAAATTTTTGATAATGCGCCTATCCATCATATCCATTTCAACTGGAAACTAATTAAAAATGATAATCTAACTGATGAAGGAATATTATGATCTACAAACTAAAAGGAACACTGACATCCGCCATATTTGTGGTTTTAATTTTGATAATAGCTTCTTTTTTTGTTTTATCTCCACTTATAAGCATGATAATATTGGGGGCCATTTTTGCCTATGCCATACGACCCATATCTGGCAGAATGAATCCTTATCTCAAATTCGAGTCGGTTTCCATTTTTCTGGCTATGATGCTGGTTATTACTCCATTAATTTTAATAATAGCCTTCAGTATAAGTACTATAATTGATTCTGCACCAGTTATTATGGGTGCGGCAAGTAATGTAGATGCTGGGAGTTTAAATCAGACTATTAATCAAACATCAACCCAAATTGCAAGTTATATACCTGGTGCTTTCCAACCATCAGCTAATTCTATCATTAATGGTTTTAAAAGTTTAATTAATGCTGGGTTAAATGTAGTTTTAGGTTATGCTGGAGATATAGTTCAATCGATACCTATGGTTGCTTTACAGCTATTTATATTCATTGCTTCTACATTTTACTTGGCTAAAGATGGTGATAAGATATTAGAATACTTAAGATATGCTTTACCTCAGGAGAGAAGGAATTTTTTCCGTAAACTGTCTGAAGAAGTAGAAAGAGTTCTAAAGAGCATATTTTATGGTCATTTTTTGACGGCTTTAATCATTGGAATAATGGCGGCACTGGGTTTCTATATTTTAGGATATCCTTATGCTCTATTTTTAGGAATATTGACTGGATTTCTGCAGCTCATACCAATTATTGGTCCCTGGCCAACCTATACTGCTCTTGCCATCTATGATTTTGCCACCGGCAATATTCCCAGAGGCATAATAGTGTTATTGTTTGGATTTTTCCTTAGTGGTAGTGATATTTACATCCGTCCTAAATTATCAGGAAAATATGCTGATATTCATCCCCTAATTTTTCTTTTAGGATTTTTAGGAGGCCCCCTAGTATTTGGTATTGTTGGATTCATTTTAGGACCTTTAATTTTGGGAGTAACTTATGCTGCGCTACTGGCCTATAAAAATAATGACTCAAATGAGTCTTAAGATGAAAAATTGATTAGTTAATTGAAAAGGAATTTTTTAAATTTTTTAAAAAATAAAAAAAGATTAGGTTCAATTAAGATCTGAAATTATTCAAAATTAACAGAATTTAAGATTTACAGTTCTTAATTATTTTATGAACCTATTTAAGCTGTTTTTTTCATTTATTATCCACTTTGAGGTATAATCAAGTTCTGAATATACTGCATAATGGAGTAAAATAAATTCATTATTTGTTGTAGTATTCCATCTTGGCTGGCATCTGTAGTTGCATTACCAGAAGCAACTTGAGTTATGTTTGCAGGTGTAGTTGTATTAGTAGATTTACTTGAAACTAGAGGTATGCTAATGGAGTTGGAATTAATTCCGAATGTTTTTCCTGAAGCGTCCTGATAAGTTACTCCCACACCACCAATAAAGAATGGATTTGAAACAGTGGCATCACCACCAAAGTCTGCTTTTACTTCCTTGTCTGTTGGAATATAAACTTTTTCCGTGAAAATTTTCTTGGAACCTGCTTCCATGGTTCCTATGAATTTGTAGAAGTTTTGATCGGCCACACTAACATTGTATATGTCCTTATTCCCATTATTTTGAATGGTATATACTATGGTGATATTTTGGCCTTTTTGAGCTTGGGATGGTCCTTTTTGAGTGGCTATTACGCTCTGTGCATATGTAGCACCCATGGATATAAGGAACATCACTAGAAGCATTATTATAATACTTTTTTTCATATCATCCCTCGTTCTTTTTTAAATATTACGAAGTTACTATGTATCTGATTATATAAACATTTTCCTTTAAGAATATGTATAAATGCCTTATTAATTCTATAAATCACTTTTAGGGAATTTTAATAAATAATTAAAAAAACAGATAATAAAAAATCAAGAAGAATTTTTTGAAATTCCAATGATATTATTAAACTTATTTTTGATTATAAAAATTACTTAATTATATTATCCGGTTAGAATAAACTAAAATTGTATGGAAACCAAAAATATGGTACTTCTGGACATTGACTATGTCACAGAAAAAGATAAGCCAGTTATACGTTTATTTGGCAAAGAAAAAGGATCTGATGAAGTTAATCATATCATAGCTCTTGACAGGACTTTTGAACCTTACATATATGTCATTCCACAGGATATGGATAGTGCACTGGAACAATTGGAAGAGATGGGCCTGGAAAATACTCAAAAAGTTCTTAAAAAAGACCTGGCAAAGGAACTAGAATTTATTAAGGTCACTTTAAAACATCCTCAAGAGGTTCCCAAGCTTAGAGATAAAATACTGGGCTTAAGTATGGTTAAGGATATTAGGGAACATGATATTCCTTTCTATAGGAGATATTTAATAGATAAAGGCCTTTTTCCAATGTCTGAAATAGAAATTACGGGAGAAGCAGTGAAAGAATCGAACTGTGTTTCTTCAAAAGCTAAAAATGTGAATATAATAAATCTGGAAGAATCTCCTCTGCCTTTAGAGTCAAAATTCCCAGAATTGAAAATATTGAGTTTTGATATTGAGGTAAGAAATCCGGATGGTATGCCTAACTCGGATAAGGATGAAATTATCATGATTGGCCTAGCCGGAAATTTTGGTGTAGAAAAAGTCATATCTACCAAAGGAGAGCATCTGGATTATGTTGAAAAAGTGGAAACAGAAAAGGAAATTATCCAACGATTTGTAGAAACTGTAAAAACTCACCAACCAGATGTTATTGTGGGATATAATTCTGATAATTTTGATTTTACCTATATTCGCGAGAGGGCCAAGTTGCTGGGCGTTCGCATGAATATGGGGATTGATGAATCTGAATTAAAGTTTATGAGAAGGGGTTATACTAACGCCGCGACTATTAAAGGCATTATACATGTTGATTTATATTTGGTCATGCGCCGGTATATGAATCTGGACAGATATACCTTAGAGAGGGTTTATCTGGAATTATTTGGGGAAGAAAAATTTGACTTGCCTGGTGACCGACTATGGGAATATTGGGACAGTGATGGTGATAAACTTGATGAACTATTCCGTTATTCTTTAGATGATGTAGTGGCTACTTTTAAAATTGCAGAAAAGATTTTACCTCTAAACATGGAACTTACTCGTATAGTAGGCCAGCCTTTATTTGATATGGCTCGGATGGCCACTGGCCAACAAGTGGAATGGTTTTTAATGCGTAAAGCTTATGAATATGGTGAAGTTGCCCCTAATAAACCTTCTAGCTCTCAATATTCTGAAAGAAGGGGAAAAAGAGCAGTTGGTGGCTATGTTAAAGAGCCAGATATTGGGCTTCATGAGAATATAGTTCAATTCGATTTTAGAAGCTTGTATCCTAGTATCATTATCTCCAAAAATGTTTCTGTTGACACCTTTGTAAAAGAAAGTGTACAAGGGGTCATTGAATGTATTGATGAGGAGATTGACATTCAAGAGAAAAATGACATTAGTAATGACTCTAATGGGGATATAACTAATAATAATAATAATAATAATAAGTATCATGTAGCTCCAGAATATGGTTATAAATTCTTAAAAGAACCGCAAGGTTTCATCCCTTCAGTCATTGGTCAGGTTTTGACTGAAAGATCACGATTAAAAAAGAAAATGAACGATTCTGAAGAACCAATGGAGAAGAAAATTCTTAATGTACAACAAGAAGCCTTAAAAAGGCTGGCCAATACTATGTATGGAGTTTATGCCTATTCTCGTTTCAGATGGTATTCTATTGAATGTGCCGAGTCAATTACTGCCTGGGGAAGAGATTATATAAAGAAAACAATGAAAAAAGCAGAACCATTTGGTTTCCACAGTATTTACGCAGATACTGATGGTTTTTATGCTACTTATAAACCAGAACTATTAAAAGAAAATGCAAATGAAGACATAAATGCCAATGGGGATATAAGTGATTTAGAACCTGAAAATGATTAATTGAATTCTAATTTTCTTTATTTTCTTCTTCAATTGATTGTGGACTACTTTTTTTACTAAATAATGTTCCAATGAATGTTAAAATTATAGATAGAAATATTACAAATATTGTATTTTCAATTGTAGGAAGAAAATGTATTTCTCCAGTTGAAATCATATTCAATACCATTGATCGGGTTTCACTATTTGAAAGTAAATTTTGATTATACTGATTAAGTAGTATCTGATCTATTGTTAAATTTGTTATTGCTAATATAAACCCGAAAATAATAGGGTTTCCCTTTGATTTGTATCCGATAAATATTGGTATAATCATGATTAAAAAGAATAATATAGATTCATAAATACTAGGGGATTCACTAGGACTATTAAAAATACTTAATCTCCATAATCCTGTGATTATGGCCATGGAGATTATACCGATTATTAAATATTTAATTTTAATATTCATTATTTCTCCCAAATTATTCTTTATTTTCTTTTATTTCTTTCATAAATCTATTTATAATCTCTTCAGGAGTCATATCAATAATAGGAACATCCGCATTACCTGCTTTCACTTTCAAGTGGACAAAAACAGGCCCTTCTGCTTCTAAAACAGGCTGAAAGTTAATTTTTCCTGGTCCTGAAAATTTAAAATTATTTTTAAATCCTATAGACTGTGCCACCTCTCCCAGGTCTACGGTACTGGCATAGGTACATTGGGATCCAGTAGAGCCATAACATTCGTTATCAATAACCACCAAAATCAGATTTTCCGGGGCCTGATTATAAATAGTGACCAGACTGCCTAAATTCATTAAAACAGACCCATCACCATCAAAGACGATTACTTTGCGCTCCTGGGCCATGGCCAGTCCCAGTCCGATAGATGAGGCCATGCCCATGGATCCAAGCATATAAAAATGATTTGGAGAATCCTTAACCTGGTATAATTCTCTGGAAGGAAATCCAATGTTGCAAACTACCAGTTCATCATCAATTTGATTGGCTATGGTTTTAATAGCATTAATACGTTCCATTGTCTCACTTCAATTTTTATTTGAAATCCTAAAATCATTACCAGAACGTAATCTCCAGCAATATTCCCACCGGAACTCCCTTAGACTCAGCTATTTCCCATGCTTTTTTAATATCTTTTAAAGCTTTTTCAGGGGCGCTGGGTTTGAAGTAAGGCAGTTCTAGAGATTCTAAAACCCGGGGAGTGGCCTTACCCATGGGTATTTGGGCACTCATAAACTCACCTTCTGTTCCGCGGTGGCTCATAACCATGAGAATTGGTATTTTATAAAGTTTATAAAGGGAGGTCAGTACATTGATTGAATTTCCAAGTCCGGAATTTTGCATGAGAATCGCTGGTTTCATACCACCCATATAAGCTCCTGCAGCAATTCCAAATCCTTCTTCTTCTCTGGTAACAGGTACATGTGTTATTTCACTATCAAATTCCACCATTTCCAGCAGCTTACTTAAATTAACACAGGGAATACTTACTATGAAATTTATACCTGCTTCTTTAAGTGCCTGATAAACTGCTTGTGTACTGTCCATTATTACCCTCATTGTATTGATTAAATTTAATAAAATCTAAATAAAATTATAGAATGCCTTAATGAAATATTACTTAAGTTTTTTTGGGGGGGGTCCTAAATAAATGTTTTAAATAATTATTTCTTAATTAATATTCATTTATAGATATTTATCAATTATTTATTTTGGTTTAAGATAATATCTATTCTATTTATTCCTTTCATTCATTATTTTTAAGGAATAGTAAATTTAATTGAACCATAAATAAAAAAATGTAAAAAAATTAATTAATTAATATAGAATTTATTTAAAAAATTCCATCTAAATCCAGATCTAATTCCTGTGAAATATCTTTAAACTGCTGAGCTAGAATATCATCAATTTCAATTCCGTCAGTCTGATGTTTTTTGATATTCCTTACTTCCATGTCTCCCGGGATAAAAACATTATCTGTGGATTTAACTTCACCAATAAATGCATCAACTTGATCTTTGAAGATTTCCAGATCTCCCATATGTGAGGGGTCTATGACCATCATTAAATCCCCTTTAGTACACATCTCGGATGGATTAGCTGTTCCCTTTACTCCAGTACCAAAAGCGGCTTTTACCAGAGGCCCGGCTAAAATTTCAATCATAAATGCTAAAGCATAACCTTTATGGGCTCCAAATGGCAAAATAGATCCTTTTAATGCTTCTTTTGGATCAATAGTTGGCCTTCCTTCACAATCCAGGGCTACATTTTCTGGTATGTCTTCTCCCCGGCGCACGGCTTCTAATAATTTCCCTCTCGCTGATGCAGAAGTGGCCATATCTACGGAAACATAATGATTATTAGATGGCACACCTATGGCTATGGGATTAGTTCCGAGAATAGGGACTTTACCACCAATAGGGGCCACGGCAGGTTCCGTGTTGGCAGTAACTATTCCAATCAAATCTTGTTCAATGGCCATATCGGAGTAATATCCTGCCACACCAAAGTGATTGGAGTCATGAATTCCCACCATACCTATCCCGTTTTCTTTGGCTTTTTCTATGGCTAATTCCATTCCTTTATATGCCACAAAATGTCCAAAAAGGTGATTCCCATTTATAAGGGCAGTTGAAATAGTTTCACTTTCTATTTCAATGTCTCCCTGAGTTTCAATCGTTCCAGATTCAAGTCCTTTTACATATTGAGGGAATCTACCTATTCCGTGGGAAGTAAAACCTTTAAGATCGGCATCTAGGGTCACCTCAGCAACTATTTCTGCATGTTCTTTAGAAACATCCAGCCTGGTGAGTATCTCTGTAATTATTGATTTTTCTTGTTCAGGGGTTATTTTCATGAAATCACCTTTTTGAGATTTGATTTGATTAATAGATTTACATAACTTTTTTTTTCATTTATAAATTTATTAAAAAATTATATTACACTTTAATTGAGTTTTAAATCAAATTATTCATTATATTAATTTATTATTTTATTTTAAAAAATTTAAAATAGAATAAATTATATTTATATTCTAATTATATTCCTATTCAAGTATTACATACCAACCTATTACATTTCCAGCTCTTTTCCATCAAAAGTTTTTATACTGACTTTTTCTGCATCAGCAGTTACTTTACCAATTAAATGAACTTTAACATGTTTACTGAGAATTTCCATGGCTTTTTCTGCATTTTCTTCTTTTAAAATTACTACAAAACCTATTCCCATGTTGAAAACACGATACATTTCTTCTAAGGGTACTCCCAGAGAGTATATTGATCTAAAAATTGGTTGAGGTTCTGGAAGATTTGATATATCATAACCAACACCTTTTTTCAGGCGTTTAAGGTTATTAAATCCGCCACCAGTGATATGGGCCAGTCCACGTATTTCTAAAGAACTTTTTAAAAGTTCAACTACTGGCTGAACATAAATGGCCGTTGGTGTTAAAAGTTCTTCTCCTACTTTTAAATCAGGAAAACCTGGCAGGGGATCATCAATTGCCAATTGGCCTTCTTCAAATAAAGCTTTCCGGGCCAGACTAAGACCGTTACTGTGAATACCACTGCTTTCTATTCCAATAAGGACATTACCTTCTTCGATCTTTTCACCAGTAATTATTTTGTCCACATCTACCAGGCCAATTCCGGTTCCAGCCAGGTCAAAATCTTTTATTATCCCGGGTAGTGAAGCCGTTTCTCCACCAATAATGGCTATTTTTGATAAATTAGCTCCTTTAACCAACCCTTCTCCGATTTGAGTAGCTACTTCGGGGTCAGGTTTTTCCACAGCTAAATAATCTACAAGCGCAAGAGGTTCGGCCCCTACACAGAGTATATCATTAACTACCATGGCTATGCAGTCAATTCCGACAGTGTCGTACTTTTCCATCATTTTAGCCACTAAAATTTTACTGCCCACGCCGTCAGTGCTCATAGCTATCGCTTTATCACCTAAACGTACAAGGGCCGCAAAATGACCACTTTCTGTGATAATATCTTGCCATTTGAGTGTTTCTTTTAGTTTTGCAGTTAAATGTGAAACGGTTATTTCTTCTAAATCTATATCCACACCTGAATCAGAATAGGTTACCATTTAATCACCAATTTTATTTAGTTTGAATTTGACTATTTTTATTTTTATTATTAGATTAATAGAATTATTAATAGAATTCATTAAACCCTAGTTCTCTTTATTTATTCCAATTCAATTAAATTCAAATTTATTCAACTTAATTTAATAAAAATTCAATTTCATTGAATTCGAACTGTTTCCAGATTCATAGGTGTTTTTGTTTCTATTTTATAGCTTCTGTAAATACTGGAAGCTAAATCCAGAGTTTTATAATTGTCACCATGACAAATTAGTATTTTTTCTGGTTTTGGGGTTAATCTACGCACGTAATCCATTAGTTGGCGTCTGTCAGAGTGTCCACTAAATCCTTCAATAGTTTTAATGTTCATTTTGACATGATGGACTGTGGTTTTGCCGTCTTCTTTTAGAGGTATTTCCTTCCAGCCTTTTTGTATTCTTCTACCTAATGAACCTTCAGATTGATATCCTACAAAGACCAGGCAGTTTTTCTCGTCTCCACATAACCATTTGAAGTATTCTACTGAATTTCCACCAGTAAGCATTCCTGATGTGGATAAAATAATGGCTGGTTCGCCTTCCACGATTTCTTTTCTTTCATTGGTACCATTTACTTTATGGAAAACCTCAGAAATAAAAGGATTGCGCCCCATATGGAAAATTTGATCCCTTAAATCTTTACTCAAGTATTCGGGCCTAGCAGTGTGAATGGCAGTTGCTTCCCAGATCATTCCATCAATGTAAATAGGAACTTCATCAATTAGGCCATTTCTAATGTACTCTTCTAGCACAATCATCAATTCTTGGGCCCTACCTACTGCAAATACTGGAATTAAGATCTTTCCTCCTCTTTTCAAGGTGTGGTAGATCGTCTTAACCATTTCTTTTTCTGCTGAATTACGGGAAGGCTGAACATCTTCGTGCCCCCCATATGTACTTTCCATAATTAGGGTTTCTATTCGAGGGAATTTAGTAACTGCTGGTTCTAAAAGTCTACTTCTTTCATATTTGAAGTCTCCAGTGTAAACCAAGTTGTGTTGACCGTCTCCAATGTGCATGTGGGCCATTGCAGACCCTAATATGTGACCTGCATTGTGCAAGGTTAACCTGATATCTGGGGCGATATCTGTTACTTCACCATAATCGAGAGTAATTGTATGCTTAATACTCTTTTTAACGTGTTTAACATTGAATGGAAGCGGATCATCCTCTCTGTGCGCGATATCAATGTGATCCAACTGTAAAAGAGTCATTAAATCTCTGGTAGGGGTGGTACAGTATACTGGCCCTTCATATCCATAGTGGTATAGATAAGGTAAGAAACCAGAGTGATCTAAATGAGCGTGAGTAATTACTACTGCATCTAAATCACCTAAAACGAACTCAGGAACATTTAAAAATGGATAAGAACCTTTATCATCTCCTCCAGCTACATTAACACCACAATCAAGAAGAACGCGACTATTAGGAGTTTGTAAAAGTGAACAAGAACGTCCAACTTCTCTAAATCCGCCCATGGAGGTTATACGGGTCCAATCATTATCGTATTTAATTTCTTGATGGATTCGATGTCCTAATTCTTGTAGTATTTTTTTGCGCTCTTTACTGTTCTTTCTGAGAGTTCTTCTAATCCTCTGAATTATTTCAGATGAAATTGGTGGTGTTCTTAATATTTTTGGAGCCCAACCAATTCTTTTTACAATTTCACGAGAAGTAGCACCGTACTTACCAATAACTAAACCCGGTTTACGGGCTTCAATTATTACTTCGCAGGTAACTTCATCAAATGAAATATTAGTAATATTAGCTTCTTCAGGGACGGTTTCATGGATCTTATTTATTGCTTTTTCCGGATCCGCTAAAACTGAACGATCTGAACGTATAATTATTCGTTTTCTTATGTCTTTAGCCAGATCTCGAATCAAATCTCCGTTTTCGGTAATTATCTCTGGATTTTTAGTGTAGATAACCACTTCTGGACCTTCGAATTCTACTTTGGCTACTTGTACTCTTGGGGGTAGTCTGTGTACTATTGTCTTTTTGATTTCTTCAAGAATCTCTGAAACCATAAAATCACTTCGAAAAATAGAAAATATTGTAAACTTATGTTTACTTAAATGAGTCTAAATTTAAATAAAAATGGTAGAAAAAAGAAAGAATAAAAAATTAGATAATTTCTTTTAATCTTTTTTGAACCTCTTCTTCGTCGAACATTCGATAGCCTTCTTCTTCAGTTACTATGGCGATTAATATCCCATTTCCAGAATAAGTATCTCTTTCCATAGCGGACTTAATAGCCCGAATAGCGATATCAACGCCTTCTT
>DAWK01000147.1 GCA_002509745.1 Methanobacteriaceae archaeon UBA349
CCTGCCGTGGAAGATGATATGATAACCATATACGGAGAAGTAACAGGAAGTTATACCTATGAGTCTCAAGCAGGATGGACAGTTACTTTCTAGAAATATCTGCTAAATAATATAACAGATTAAGTTGAAAAAAATGAAAAAACAAATCCTCATCATTGAAGATGAGTCACTGGTGGCCATGGATCTACAGATGAGCATATTATCCTGGGGATACGAATGTCCATTTATCGCCTATAACGGTCGAGAATCCTATTTATGGATAAGAAAAAACTCCACTGACCTCATAATAGCTGATTTATTTCAAAATAATGGAAAAAACAATATTCCTTATCTCAAAAAAATCAGAAAACACTCACAGGCCCCTATGATTATCATTAGTTCAGTTATGGATGAAAAAATCCTGAAAAAGACCCTGAAATTAAAGCCCCATTGTTTTTTATTTAAGCCATGGCATAACCACGAATTAAAAATCAATGTGGATCTGGTATTAAAAATTTAAAAGAGGTGTAAAAAATGGATAGCATTTTAAAGGATTACCTTTTAAATATTGAAACGGTCTACCCACAGGAATTTAAAAATATGTCTGTAATTGGATTGAAAACTCCCCCGCAAAATGATTTAGAATTTTTAAGTCTGGAAGATGCATTAAAAGAAGATTTGATAACCATAACTGAAGTAGATAAATCAGGTACGGTACCGGATTTGAAGGCCATTAATAGATCGGATATTCCAGTTCTACTTCTGGATGGGGAAGAACTGATGGGTGCTAAACAGAACCGTGTGCTTAATACCAGCATATTACTGAAGGAAAACTCCGAGTTTGTGGTTCCAGTTAGCTGCACCGAAGAGGGGCGTTGGTCCTACGAATCAGCCGAATTTGGTGATTCTAAACATTTAGCCTCTTCACGGGTAAGGCGGGCCAAATCAGCTTCGGTTAATTTTTCCCTAAAAAATTCCAGAGAGTACAGATCTGACCAGAGTGAAGTTTGGGAAGAAATAAGACAAACACATAACCGTTCTGGAGAAAATTCATCCACTGGAGCCCTTAGAGATGCATACACTTCTCAAGAAAAAAATTTAGCAGAATACATAGAGGCATTTCCCCTACAAGAAGATCAAAACGGAATTATAGTTATCATTAACGGGCAAGTTATGGGTATGGAAATATTATACAACCATACTACATATTCCAATTACCATGAAAAGCTGGTAAAAAGCTACGCCCTGGACGCTTTGTTGGAAAAAAATCACAGCAATAATATTCTCCCGGTGAAAGAATTCATTAAAACCACTACATTATCCGAACAGGCCAGCTATCCTTCAATTGGTTACGGGGAGGACTACCGGTTTGAAAATAATTATTCCGTGGGCTCTTCATTGGTATGGGAGGGTAGTATTATTCATACAGCATTTTTTAAAAAACCAGACATAGATGAAGAATGCTCGGTTAAATTAACCAGTGCTAGTGCAAGGGCCAGATACAGAGTAAATTAAATTTTTTTTATTTTTCCATATTGGCATTTAAGATACTTTTCATTAATATTTAAGAATTTATTATATGATTTTTCAAGAATCAATAAAATATTGAAATTATAAAAGGATATATAATTATACTAAATAAGTGACTATTATAATAAAGAATAGATTATAATAAATTTTAATTAAGTACGAAAATAATCAATTTATGTTTATATTAATGGTGATGTTTTGTGGAAAATAAAATAAAAATAACAATCTTAATGGGTTTATTCATATTTGGGATGTTCATATCATTCACTCTATCAGAAGATGCTGGTGGAGTATATGCCGTTGAAAGTAAAACCATCTTGGGTTCCAATAATCTGGGTTCAGTGGAAAAAATAGGACCATTTGGAAATACAAAATCTCGTGTGAAAATTGCATATATTATAGGTGTGCACCCTTTGGAGTCTAAATCACATACGGCTATCTACCGGACAATGATAAACCGGGGGAAATCTCTTAATTACTGTTATTATATTTACCGGGTTAAAGTAACCAAAGATGCCAAAAGTTATTCTAAAGGTAGAGTTAACGGCCAGTACCTTGCCAGAGACTATGTGGTACCGGATATTAAAAAACAAAGCTACAATCTGGTGGTGGATGTCCATTCCAACCGTGGAAACTATGGTAAAAGACGGTTTGTATTTGCTCCTAAAAATCACCCGGCTTCTAAAAAGGTGGCCTTAAGAACTGCTTATCGTATTAACTGGTTGAGTTATCACTACCCTAAATCCCAGACCAGCCCGAAATACGTAACTGAACCACTGGTACGATCAGGAATTAAAACAATTTTATATGAAAATTACATGTACCAAACTTATTCCCGGACATACTCTCAAGCGGTGAGTTTTGTTAAAGTGGTGGATAAACTCCAGTTTTAATCCTCCACATTAAATATTTTTTTAAACTTTCTTCTTAAATAGAAATATAATCTTATTTTTTCATAACTCTTTTCATTATCCTCTGATGTATTTTTCATATCTAATATCCTCTTGAATGTTTGATTATCTAATTTTATATTATTATTTGGAAAATCCGCTGCAAATAACAATAAATTATAATAACAAAAAAAATCCATCCCCATAATTATGTAATGATACTTTTAGGAAAAGATAATATTACATAAATTAAAAAAATAAGGATATGAAAGCTTCTGAGAATATTGAACGTGTTGAGTTATCGGATGAATTCAGAATATGTCCATCATGTGGATACGAACTTGGTTTTCACAGCTCATTTTTAAAGAAAGATTCTTTTTACCAAGTTATATTGATCTGCCCATCCTGCGGGGCCCGGTATGATGTGGGGTTGAAGGTAGATTTATAATATTTAGATAATAATCCTGAAATCTTTAAAATCAACAGCACGGGCCATATAACAATTGTAATTAACAAAATTTATGCTCCTAAACTAATAAAGCTATTATTGGTGAAAAAATATGCAAAGCAGTTGTGAAG
>DAWK01000143.1 GCA_002509745.1 Methanobacteriaceae archaeon UBA349
TATCTATCTGAGTACATCTTTTGATAATACTCCAGATATTCTCCACTTTTTACTTTTTCCCACCAGTCTTTATTATCTAAATACCACTGTATGGTTTCAGCAATTCCAGTTTCAAACGTGTACTTAGGAGTCCACCCTAGTTCGCTCTGAATTTTACCAGAATCAATGGCATAACGTCTGTCGTGGCCGGGTCTGTCTTTTACATATTTAATAAGTGATTCTGGTTTATCTAAATTCTCCAGAATTAATTTAATTATTTCTAGGTTTTTCTTTTCGTTATTTCCACCAATATTATACACTTCCCCAATTTTTCCTTGGTGAAGGACCAGATCTATAGCAGTGCAGTGATCATAAACGTGTAACCAGTCTCTAACATTCAATCCATCGCCATAAACAGGTAAAGGTTCATTTTCTAGGGCATTGGATATCATTAATGGAATTAATTTTTCTGGGAATTGATAAGGCCCATAATTGTTGGAGCACCGAGTTATATTAATTGGCAGATCAAAAGTTTTGTTATAAGCACGAACCATTAAATCAGCACCTGCTTTGCTGGCTGAATAAGGGCTATTGGCTGCAAGGGGTGTATCTTCTCTGAAATAACCACTTTCACCTAAAGAACCATAAACTTCATCAGTTGAAACCTGTAAATATTTTTTTACGCCGTATTTTTTAGCAGCATCTAAAAGTACCTGTGTTCCAATTATATTTGATTTAATGAATATCTCTGGATCTTCAATACTCCTATCAACGTGAGATTCAGCAGCGAAATTTATAACATAATCTATTTTTGAGACTATGTCACAAACTAATGATTTATCAGTAATATCTCCTTTGATAAATTTGTAATTAGGATTATCTTCAATGCCATGTAAATTTTCTAAATTTCCGCAGTAGGTAAGGGAGTCCAGGTTGACAATTTCGTAGTGAGGATATTTATTAAGCATATATCTTACAAAATTACTCCCTATAAATCCTGCTCCACCCGTAATTAGTATTTTTGTCATTATTTAACTCCTTAGAAATTTCTATATTAGTATAATACTTTATTAACTTTTTTCTATGAACTTTATTCCATATTTATTAAATCTTAAATCCAATTAAAATCATTTTTTTATTAGAAATTAGCTTAAAGCAACATTTAACTTTAATAACTTATTTATATTTTTTTGTTATATAATCTATTTTATCATTTTAAATTATATGCTGATTAGAATTGTTTGAATAAGATTAGAATATTAAAATATATATTGGAGATAAAATGAATCTTAAAAATCCTATAAATCTTTTAAAAAAGGCCAATAACTCTTTTAATTTATATCTAAAAGATCGTATAGAAATAAATAAAACTATAACGCGATATGGTAAAGATCAGGAAAAAATCAACGAATTTTTTGAAGCAAATTATCTTAGGGATGCTAATTTATCAGATAAACTTAATTTATTCGCTGATTGGTATTCTAAAAATAAATATTATTTTTTTAATGGAGAAGAACATTTGTTTGAATCAATGGACACAGATACATTTTTTAAAATGTGTTTTTACAATAATATCAAACTTTTGGCCTTTTCACATAAAGAAAACAGGATTCTTTTAGAGACTGAGGATGGAATTAAATTTTTTACCAATAATCGTTTTTGGACAATTGATTCAGTTTTTGCAAGAAATGAATATTCTGTACCCCAATTATACATGTTCCGTGATTTTGTTGTACTTGATATTGGGATGAATAGGGGTTATGCTTCTTTGAAATTTGCAAATTTTGATTCATGTAGTGCAATATATGGTTTTGAGATAGACCCCAATACATATGACTTAGCTTTAGAAAATTTCAATCTTAATCCTCAACTATATGATAAAATTCATCCATTTAATTTTGGCCTTTATGATGAAGATAAAGAATTAGATTTGTTTTATATCCCGGGATATGATGGAATAACGACAACTAATATTGAATTTGCAAAAACTCAATCAGAATGGGTTTCTCAAAAAGATCTCATGAAAATTAAAAAGGCAAATGTAAAAGAAGCAGGCAAAGTTATTTCAGATATAATTGAAAAAGAGAATAACTCCAATATTGTTTTGAAAATAGATACTGAAGGTGCGGAGTCTAAAATAATTGATAATTTAATTGAACATAACCTATTAGAAAAAATTGATATGATAATAGGTGAAATACACTTAGAAACCGAAGATTTAGAAAAAAAGTTGCTTGGGTTTAAACGTGTTAATAAAAATTTTGCATCAGAAAACATTTATACTGTCTGTCTGGTTAAAAAAGAATATTATAAACCGTTAAATAAAGCTAAATCTATTTGATAATATTAAATTTGAATTAAATCGAGAATTAACTCAAATAATCTTAATTGATAGTTTTAATTATGGGTTATGTAGGTGTTACTGTGGTAGTTTTCGAATATTTAAAAAATTTTTCAAATAAAATCAAAAATGAAGAAAAAAAGAAAAAAATTGATTTATTCACTCTTTGGATTAGTGATGATGGTAATTTACCGGAGCTACAGCAAATATCACTAAAATCCATGCTTTTAACCGGTCATGATGTGAAATTGTATGTTTACGATGAATTAGACAATGTTCCTGAAGGTATCAAGCTCATGGATGGAAATGAGATTCTCTCTCAATCAAATATTTTCAAATATAAAGAAGGTTTCAATAAAGGATCTTATTCTGGATTTGCTAATCGGTTTAGAGCTAAATGTCTTTATGATAGAGGATCTGCCTGGTTTGACTGTGATATAATTGCATTAAAGAATATAAATGAAATGAATATTGTAGGTCCATCAATATCTTCTCAAAGAAATCCTGATGGTGAAATAATTCCTAATAATGCTTTTTTAAAGCTAAACAAAGGAGATAAATTTTTAGAATATATGCTTGATTACATGGATAAAGTAAAAGATAATGTAATGCATGGAGATACTGGTCCTCATTTACTCAAATCATTAATGGATACTAAATATAATTCTTATTCTAAATATTTAGCTAATGTAAATTTTATTGCGTCGATTAATTATTTTGATTTTATGGATTTTTTAGAACCATCCTCAATAATCGTTCCGAGATTAAAATTTAATGAGATATGGGGCTTCCATATTTGGAATACTATGTTTCGGCATAATGAATATGTTCATGAAAAATCGAGAAATAGTTTATACCATGATCTGAAAGAAATTATTCTCACTAGCTTAACAAAAGAAGAATATGCAAAAAAAATTAGTAGTTTATTTGAAATCAATTAATAAATGTTTAAAAATCAGTCTTAGTATTTTTGAATGAATTCCATTGTTCATCTTTCTCAGATAAACTGACTTCTTCAATATCCTCTAAGGGCCAATCAATACCTATATCTGGGTCATTCCATAGAATACCACCTTCATCATCACTATTATAAAAGTCAGTGCATTTATAAGTGAATTCGGCCTCATCGGATAAGACTAAAAAACCATGGGCAAAGCCCTCAGGTACGTAGAACTGTTTCTTGTTTTGTTCAGAGAGTATAACTCCTTCCCATTTACCATAAGTTGATGAATCTTTTCTTAAATCAACGGCCACATCAAATACTGCTCCTTTAATGGCCCTAACTAGTTTGCCTTGCGGTCTTGTATATTGGAAGTGAAGACCTCTTAAAACTCCTTTTTTGGACCTGGACTGATTGTCCTGGACAAAATTGAAATCAAGACCTGCTTCTCTGAATTCCTCTTCATGGTAAGTTTCCATAAAATAACCACGATCATCCCCAAATACAGTAGGTTCTATAATATATACTCCTTCAATTGAAGTTTCAGTGAAATTAAATTTACTCATTAAAAATCTCTCCTTATTCAAATTCAAGGACTAGTGAATATTAAAACTCATTATTAACTAAATCTGTTAAATAATCCCCATAATCTGTCTTTTTCAAAGGTTTAGCCAGTTTTAAAACTTTTTCTTCATTGATCCATCCATTATTAAATGCAATTTCTTCTAAACAGGCAATATAAAATCCCTGTCTCTTTTGTATGGCCTCTACAAAATTACTGGCTTCCAATAAACCAATATGGGTTCCGGTGTCTAACCAAGCCATTCCTCTACCTAAAAGTTCTACTTTTAGCTGTTTTCTTTTGAGATATTCTTCATTAACAGATGTGATTTCCAGTTCGCCTCTATCAGAAGGCCTTACATTTTTAGCTATCTCCACAACACTATTATCATAGAAATAAAGGCCGGGTATGGCGTAATTAGATTTAGGATGTTCTGGTTTTTCTTCTAATGATAACACATTACCTTCTTCATCAAATTCAACTACTCCAAAAGCATGAGGATCTCTAACATAATAACCAAAGACAACTGCACCGTCTTGAACTGAGGCTGCTCTTTTTAAAATCTCGCTGAATCTATGGCCGTGGAATATGTTGTCTCCAAGAACTAAAGCAACATTATCCTCTCCAATAAATTCTTCACCCACTATGAATGCCTCGGCCAAGCCACGAGGTTCTTCTTGAACCGCATATGAGAAAGATATACCTAAATCACTACCGTCTCCTAGAAGTTGTTCATATTGGGGTAAATCTCGAGGGGTTGATATGATTAATATTTCTTTTATACCCGCCAGCATAAGAACGGATAATGGATAATAAATCATTGGTTTATCATAAATAGCAAGCAACTGCTTTGAAACAGCTTTAGTAATTGGATAAAGCCGGGTACCGGATCCTCCTGCAAGTACAATTCCTTTCATTTTTTTTGCTCCAAGTTAATAAATTAATCAATTATAAAAACATTATTAATTCTTTAGAAATGCTATAAATTTGCGCATAGGTGAAGTTAATCTCCATGAGGTACTATTTTCATATTCATTTATTTTAAGTTCTAATTGATTTTTCCCATGACTTAGCTTGTTTAATTTAAGTGTTAAATTATCATTATTGGCTTTATATTTAGCTATTTCAATTTTAAATCTTTCTTGTTCATCTAATTTATTTTTTTCCAGATTTAAATAATTTTTTTTCAAATTTGAATAATCTTTAGCCAGTGTTTCTGAGTTTTCTAAAATATTTGAAATGTAATCAATCTCATAATTCTCATATTTTATGGAAATATTGTTAAATAATTTTAAATCCAAGGGATCATATTCAATCTTAACTTCTTTTTCCTGGTCATCTAAAGAATATTTTTTGGCGAAATTGATCATATCTTCTTTTCCAATTTTTCCTTCATGTTTTAAGTAATTAAACATGTCTTTAATGTGCCAAGATGTACTTTCACCGTGAGTAATATCACATAACGTATTAATCCACCCCACAGCAATCTTAGCGATTATCTGATCTTCTGAACGTATGGGAAAATGAGCTATGCGTAAATCACTACTAAGAAATTTTTTTATTGATTTATCATGTTTAGAATTAGATATGTTATGATTTCCTTTTGTTAATTTAACATCAAATTTTTCAACGAGTTCTTTAGGTATGATGGCTTTACAATATTCTCCATAATCGTCCCTTGCAAAAGTTATTTTGGATGGGATGAATATTTCATTTTCATTATCGAAAGTAGGGACATAAGTTTTCCATTTAACTAAACTTAAAGTTGGAAATTCTATCTTTTCTAAAAATTCGCGCGGATTTTTATTATGAGGAGTCATAATAAACTCATCTGCATCTAAGGGAACCACAATATCTGCATTATATTTATTTATAGCGCAGGATAATAATTTGTTTGTTTTAATGGCTTGATCAAATTCCCTATCTTCGTCTTTAATTATATATAAATTAAGACCTTCTTTTTTAAGTAAATTTAGAATTTCTAAAGTATTATCTGAACTTTGATTATCTAAAATAATCATCCCATCAAAAATATTAATATTATAACGTACAAATGATTCAATGACATCTGATTCATTTTTGACCATGCTTATAGAAAATAATGTTTTAGACATATTTCACTCCAATAATCAACTTATTATTCACAAATTCAGTATAATGGTCAAAGTCCTAACTTATTAGCTAATCAAGAAGCGATTATTAATATTAAATATATTACAATAAATCCATATATTCTCTTAAAGCTTCTTTATAGCTTCTAATTTTTGGAAAAGCTTCCATTTTCCAGTTATAATTCTCTAAAACAGAATATTTTGGCCTTGGTGCCGGGCTACCAAATTCTTCGGTACTAACAGGATTTAATTCAATATCAATTCCGGCATTTTCGAAGATTTCTTGGGCATATTCATACCAGGAACAGTGATCACTATTAGTTATATGATATATTCCGTAAGCTGGTTTTTTTATTAGTTCTGAAATTGCGGTTGCCAGATCAACAGTATATGTGGGAGAACCTATTTGATCAGCCACAACAGAAATATTATCCATTTTTTCGGCTAATTTAAGCATAGTAGTAATAAAATTAGGCCCATGGAACCCGTATAACCATGAAGTTCGAACTATATAAAATTTATTTAAAATGTCACGAATGCAAACTTCGCCTTGGTGTTTGGTTTTACCATAAACTCCTAATGGGTTGGTTTGGTCGTATTCATAATATGAGCTACCTTTTGTGCCATCAAAAACATAATCTGTGCATATATAAACTAAAGCAGCATCTACTTCACTGCAAGCAACAGCCACATTTCTGGTTCCTAATACATTCACTTTATAGGCCAAATCCTCATTAGTTTCACTTCCATCCACATCAGTAAAAGCAGCTGCATGAACAACCACATCGGGTTTGATGTTTTTCACGGTTTTAATGGTTTTTTCTATGTCGGTTATGTCCAGAGTATCAATGGTGGTTGTACTAATTTCATTTTCAGCAGATAATACATCAACTAAATCATGCCCTAGCATGCCTTCTGAACCTATAATTAAAACTTTCATTTTTTCAACTCAAATTAAATAGTTAATATTAAATTAATATGAAGATAATTTACTTTGAAGTAATTAATATGACTTATTTATGTTAGAAGTAGTATAATTTAATATATTAAATTATAGTTTTAAAGAATAGTTTTATATTTTTTGAAAAAATAAAAAATAAGTTATTAATACTATTGAAATAATTAGATTAACTAAATTTGTTGTAACTTACAGTTCCTTTAGCTTGATAAAGATATAAACCCTTATATTTCAAGTATTTTCCAAGGTTTCCTTTAAAAACGTTTTTAGTTATATTTATTTTTCCGTAATGGCTGTAAATTGCTCCACCTTTAATTGATTTGTTACTGGTAAATTTATTGTAGGCCAATATTAAATTACCTCTAGCATTGCAAATGGCCCCACCACTCACAGTAATTGCTCGGTTAGTAAGGAATATGCAATTAGTAGCTTTTAATGTCCCATGATTGTATATGGCGCCGGCATATCTACTTGCAGTATTGTTGGTGAAACTACAATTGTTCATAATCATTTTACTGTAACTCACACTTGGTAATCCAGAACTATCTATATAAATGGCCCCTCCATTAATGGTGGCCCTATTGTTTGTAAATATGTTGTTATTTGCAATTAAAGTACCGTGACAGTGGTATAATGCCCCTCCACGGCCATTGTTTGCCAGATTTTTAATGAAAGTATTTTGGTTTATGTATATGGTTCGGGTACTATCTTCAGCATATATTGCTCCACTTTCGGGTGCTGTATTATACATGAATATGGAATTAGTAACTGATAAGGATCCTTTTGTATTGTAGAATGCGCCACCAAAACGTTTTGTTGCAGAGTTACTAATGAATTTACTATTTTTGACGGTCAAAGATCCTCTTGAATTAAGTACGGCTCCACCTGGTCCATAAGTTGCTTTGTTATAATTAAAGATGCTATTATTTATTGTTATTGATGTATAGCTAGCTGCTATGGCTCCAGATAATCTTGCTCTATTATTGGTAAATGTGCAGTTATTTAGGTATAATGAATAATAATTACTTTTTATCGCCCCTCCATAATTATAAGGGGCTTTATTATTTATAAAAGAAATATTATTTGCAGTCAAAGCACCCTTAGAATATATTGCTCCCCCACTATCTTTTGTTTGTCCGTTAGTAATTGTTAAATCACTTATTTTTACTTGAATCCCTGTTTGAACAAAGAATATTCTGTCGGAATATTGCCCATCAATTATAGTGTTTTTCTGGTTTTCTCCATTAATATTTACATTTTTGTTAATGATTATTCCATGTTCCAAGTATCTTCCATTACTAATTTTCACGGTTCCGTTAGTAGTTACGATTCCAATAGCATTTTTAATAGTCTTTTTGGGCCCATCAGTACCATTAAATGTAGGAATTTCTCCACTCCAATTGTCACTCCCATTGGGATCGACATATATGGTGGATTGTACTGCTGAGGCCGTACTAATACTAAATGATAATGAAATAGTAAAAATGGCTAGTAATATTGGAATTAAAAGTTTTTTATTGGCTTTCATTGATGTTCTCCATAATTAATTGATAAACTTAATCATAATGTATAATAAATTATTTTCCACTATTTAATAAAAATATTCACATCTTTTTGTGCCATTTATCCCATATATGTATATTATTAATTTGTTCATTTAAAATAGATAAAGATTTATATGGTGAAATATCATGCTTTTTTAAATAAAATTCGAACATTTCGCAGGGGTCCAGTTATTTTCCAGCTATTAGAACTCATTATTTCTTCAATTAGCCTATTTTTTATTTTTAATTCTTCATCAAAAGTTAATCTTTGTTGTTTTATTTTTAATTCATATTCTTTTGATTGGTGATGCAATTCTGCTTTTATTTCTTTTTGCATTTCACTAATTTTTTCATATAATTCATATTCTTTATATGTGTTAGATTTCATCAAATTATTGAATATAACTTGATTAGTCTCATTTAATTTTTTAAAATCATCAATATCCGTTTTAGACAAATCTTCTTTAATAATTTCCAAAAATTCTTGTTTGTATTCTTCATCAACTTGATTACAGCGGGAAATAAATTGTTCAATCTTAAAATTTAGGAATGAATCCAGGGAAACTGGACAATATTCTCTCACTAACTTTTCATTTAAATTTTGAATAGGAATAACATCAAAAAATCGTTTATTTCCAGTAGCTATAAATGATCCTCGTCGATTTATTCGATAGAAATATAAATGATCCCTAACCAGAGAAACCTTATTTGCTTTTAAATAGGATTCGTAGAAAAATGTATTATCCTCAAAATCAAGACCTTCTGGAAATTTTATTTTATTTTCTTTTAAAAAGCTGGCTTTGTAAACTTTATTCCATGGTGTAACATTGATTTTAAATAAAAAATTTCCAGTGGCCTGGTAATTAAAAACAACATCATTAAAAGATTCATTAAAAAATTCTAAGGTAAAATAAGGCAGATCATAAAGTAATTCTTGGGTAACCTCATCAAAACGATGGGCGGAGCACATTACCATGTCACAATCGTTTGATTTAGCATTATTATATAATGTTTCATACATATGAGGCTCTATCCAATCGTCAGAGTCTACAAATCCTATGTATTCTCCAGTTACATATTTCAGACCTTCATTCCTCGCAGATGCAATGCCCCCGTTTTCTTTATGGATTACCTTTATTCTCTCATCTTTTTGAGCGAATTCTTCCAGTATTTGGGGTGATTTATCTTTAGAGCCATCATTTACGCATATAATTTCTATTTCAGTCATCGTTTGATTAATGACACTTTCTAAGCATTGCTCCAGATATTTTTCTACATTATAAACTGGTATTATTATGGATATTTTTGCAGCATTCATTAGGACCCCACCCAAGATTATATTGATTTTTTTAGAGTATTTAATAACTTTAATTTAATATTATCGTTAAGATTCAATTAAATTTATTAAATCTAGGATATTAATTAATTTAATAAATCAAATATTATAACTGAATGAATTCAAATATAAATTAATAATATAATATTTTATTATTTTCATGGCGATTTCATGAATGGAGAAAAAATGAAAAAATTAGAGAAAATTTTAGAAAAAAGGGGATGTAGTATGGATCTTCATGCTAATGTTATGGAAATGACATTTGAAAAGGATGAAGATGCTGAATGGTTTGAAAAAATAGTAGAGGCCAGCCCTGAAGATTCTGCTGTATCGTGTTTAATGACCATGAAGCGTCTGGGAAATAAAAAGGCCCGACACAAGTTTGTATTCAATGTTACCGACATGGATAATTTCATAGACCTTATGGATGAGTAATTAATGAGTATATTTTTCTTTTTTGATTTTATATAGGACTCAACTAGGCTTGGTTTTTTATTAATTTAACCTGAGAAAAATATTTCTAAAATTAGAGATTTTGTTAGAGACATTTTTATAGGTGTTTGAGTAAAATTTTTTAGAATTATTAATTTCGCGAATTTCTAATGATCTTATATCTATGTTAGTTCCACCAATTGAAGAGGGCACTAGCATTAAGTTTGTTAATAAAAATTCTTTTGATAAATAAACGTAAATATCCAGATCATCGTTTTCATAATAATATGAATAAAATTTATTATATCCAGTATGGTTAACTGATTGTTTGGTGGTGTAATACACTTCCAAAACACCAGAAGATTTGGCTTTCATGGATATTTTAATTATAACATCATTATCTTCATTTAATTTTTGAATTTCTTTTAAATATATTTTAGAATCATTCCCTGATGTTTTAATATTTAAAATATTTTTATCAACACTTAAGTCTGTATTGTGAACTGAAGGAATATTCAAAGAATATTTAGAAGGATTTAAATTGAATAAAATTATTTTAGAGTCATTAAAGACTTTACTATGGTCATTAGGAATTGGAAAGTAATTTTTTCCTTTGTCAATGTATCTAAGATTGGGATGGCGACAAATAAACCATGGCTGTGGTGTAGTAACTATTTTATCCTCATTTTCTGATAACCAGGCCCCCCACCAGCTAAAAGAACTATTGGCTATTATAAAATGTTTACATAGTGACATTAAATGAAGGTCTTTGTGTCCTTTTTCGATATCGTTGTGGGTGACTTGATAAGTAGGGTGTGAAATATGGATATTTTTCTTAACCCATTGATGATCATCAGAAAAAATAAAAAATTTAGGGTTTTCTACGCGCTTTTCTATGAAAGAAACCGCTTTTTTGTAGTAATCAGTACTACACGTTCCAAACTTGGTATAATCCAGATAATCTCCTCTACGGATATGCATTGCCACGGCATTATGGTCTTTTATATCTTTGGCAATGACCTTATCTTTGCCATTAAGAGGATTTTTAAATTGTAAATCTTTTCTAATTATTTTTTCATTATGCATAAAATATTTTTCAGATTGCCAGTAACCATCAAAGTGTGCCGGAATTTGTAGTTTATTGAAATTTTTTAGAGAAGGAAAGTCGGTTATTTTGCTAAAGGAAATTTCATCATAAAAATTAAGATTTGCAATTGATTTTATATCATTAGAGAATTTCAAGTCATCATTTATTTTGAAATAATGTAAATTATAGCAGTCATGTATTATAGATTTAGAATACTCACTATCATAATGTGATAAATCAAATAAAAGATCTGTATTTAAGTCATGGGATAATGAACGACCAAAAGCGTATTGGAACAACTGATTTCCAAGGCCTGCTTTTAAATTAACAGTTATCATGTATAAATCTCCAGGAATATAATTAATTTTTTCAATAAGCTCTTTGTTTGTAGATTTAAATTTGGGAACTTGAATAATTTATTCTTTAAGTAGATCTTCTACTCTTTGGGCAAATTCAAAGTCCAAATCTGTTAAACCACTAACATCATGAGTGAAAATACTTAATTCTACTTTTCCAGCACCAATACTCATTTCTGGGTCATGTTGCATCTTTTCAGCCAGACGACCCACTTTAACCGCTAGATGCATGGACCCGGCCAGGTCATTAAAATAAAAAGTCCCCAATAAATGATGATTATCAATTACTTGCCAGTTTTCCAATTTAGATGCCCTTTCTTTTATTTTTTCAGGGTTTAGAAGCTTTAATTTGCTCATTTTATCAGTTTAATATAGTGGGGATTTTTAGAATTCAATTTCCACTTTTTTAATTTCTAATTAATACTTGAAATTACTTCATATTAATTATATATTATTATATGGAATTAATAATTAAATCAGTATAATGATATTATAATAATTTAAATATATTAATAGGTGTTTCTATAATGACCCCAGGAATTTTAGTAGCCATAATAGGAATTATACTGGTAATTGTTTATATACTGGTTAAATTTGGCCTTTTATATTATAAGGCCACCAGAAAATGATTTTTTTATTCTGATGCTTTATTAAAAAATTATATCGAAATTAATAAATCATTGAGTTAATAAATATTATATAATAATATATCAGAATTTTTTAAATCAGGGGATGGTTGGATTTGTCACAAGATATAGAAACTTTAACATTTATTAAGAAAAATAAAGCTGGAAAACTAAAACAATTGATTGTTCCAGAAGAATTCATCAGAGATTTACATTATTCCAGTGAAAAACATCTCATGATAATGATCCGGGTCATGGGTAGGGACTCGACCATGGTAAGGGATTATTTTAATGGTACTGATGGTGAAATTTTCAGTATCAAAACCAGTAAAGGATGTGGAATGGATGAAATATCCAGTGATTTCATGTTAACTTCACTTTATATGGATGAGGGAGCCTCTCTTTCGGTAGATATTAATCAGGAACCGGCCATGGTGCGTATACTGATGGATCTGGAAATGAGGGAATAACTTTAAATATTAATTTCATCTATTTTTTATTTTTTTAGTCTTTACTTCCATAGGATCTGACATGTTTCCAGGCCTTTTTATAGTTTTCAAATCCTTTTTTAGAAGCGTATATTTCCATATTTTCTCGGGAAAACAATTTCCTATCTTTACCTACGGGACATACTTTTATACAGATTCCACAAGGACTTGTATATTTTTCTCTTAAACTTTTGCTTCTCTTAGCACAGCTTATTTTGTCTATTAGGGGAATAATATCATTATTATGCTTTGATATTGGTGGTATGGCGGTTACCGGGCAATCTTCAATGCAAAGCTGGCACTGAGTACATAGGTCGTCACCAGGTATTTCATCTGATTCTATTTCTGCCGAGGTGAAAATAGAAGTAAATCTTACTCTGGGACCGTATTCTGGTGTTAAAATCGTGTTGTTTTGACCAAAAGATCCCATTCCTGCTAGGTAAGCAGCATGGCGGTGGGAAAAGAAGGCCATTGGTTTTTTAAGAAGTACATCTATGTCCCCATAACCATCCCTGGGAAGATAGATGGAGGCAAATCCTTTTTGATTTAAATATTCTGATAATTCATAGGCCTTAGAATCTAAAAGTGAATTAACGGTTTTATATAATTCGTGGTAGTAAATGGAAGGGGCGGTTTCCACTATGGGCAGTTGTAATGGAATTCCCATAACAATCACGGTTTTTGTTTCGGGGTAGATATTTTGTGGCCAGAATTGGGGGGGAATCCAATCTTTAAATTTGTTAGGAAGCTCTTCTGGAGGATTTTCCCACCGCCCTACTTGACTAAACCCTACCAAATATATACCTTGTTGGTGGCATTCTTTTAAAATTTCTTTTTTTAAGTGACTGGCCATTCTAATTCATTTCCTTTTTTGGTATTGATTAAAAAAATACTCAGTAATCAAAAGATTTATCTACATGTTTATCTGTATATTATTAATTACAATTAATATATTTTTTATTGTAATTGTTTTTCACTCAAATCAATTTGAAAACATTGAATATTGCTGATTTTGCAATATTTTCTAATAATTTTGTGTTTCTTTGAGTGTCGTGTATAGTATGTGCCACGATGTATAATGCATCGGCCGGAGCGCGATTTTATCGTTCTGTGAACGGCTGTGTTTGAGCATTTGGCTATTATTTACAATTATTTAAATGAGAGCACAAACCTTTGCTTAGCAAATAAGTGTTTGTGTTTGATGTTGGTCATTTTGGTAGAATGTGGTGATATTTGGTATGTTTACTAAATAACTCCTTTTTAACATGTACAATTCTATACTTCCCAATATTTTATATATTAGCAAATCCGTTTGATCCTGGCGG
>DAWK01000098.1 GCA_002509745.1 Methanobacteriaceae archaeon UBA349
TTTTTCGATTTTATTCTATGAAAAGGCCTTTAAATTACATTAAAAAAATTAATTTAAAATAAAAATAAGAATGAAATAAAAAATAAAATAAACAGCCTAAAAAGACTAATCTTTCATCAAACTATACATAACGGCCTTCTGAGCATGGAGCCTGTTCTCGGCCTGGTCCCATACCACAGATTGAGGCCCGTCAATAACCCCTGCCGTGGTTTCCTGACCCCGGATGGCCGGTAAACAATGCATAAATATAGCATCCTCATTGGCCAGGGCCATTAATTCTTCATTGACCTGGAAAGGCATGAAATCGTTCATTCTTTTTTCCTGTTCTTCCTCATCACCCATACTGACCCATACATCAGTATAAATAATATCAGCATTTTTTACTGCTTTTTTAATATCAGAACTTATTTCTAATTGAACTCCAGAGTCTTTAGCCAATATTTGTGCTTTTTCAAATATTTCTGCATCTGGTTCATATCCTTCGGGACAGGCCACCGTTATATTTAGTCCTAAGATAGCGGAAATAAGAAGTAAAGAATTACAGACATTGTTCCCATCCCCTACAAAAACCAGTTTTCCATCAAAAGTGCCCCTGTGTTCTTTTATAGTCTGCATATCTGCCAAAGCCTGGCAGGGGTGTTCCAGGTCTGTTAAACCATTTATTACTGGAACTGAAGCATTTTCCGAAAGTTCCACAACATCTTCATGTTTGAGAGCTCTTATCATTATTCCATCCACATAACGGCTTAAAGCCTTGGCAGTGTCAGATATGGGCTCTCCCCTGCCTATTTGAAGGTCGTTGGTAGATAAGTATAATGCTTGGCCTCCTAACTGGGCCATCCCAACTTCAAAAGACACTCGTGTTCGGGTGGATGATTTTTGGAATATCATGGCCAGGGTTTTATCTTCAAGAGGTTTATCATCAGATTTACCTTTTTTAAACCATGCAGCCAGATCCAGTAATTGAACCACTTGATCTTGAGCATCACAAACTGATAAAAGATGTTTCATTGTAATTCATCTCCAAATAAATGTTAAAGATATGATATTATTCTTAATAGAGATTATAATATGTATTATTAAGCTTAAAAATCTATTTAATATTTTTCCATTTTTTAAATCAAATTCTAGAAATTTAAAGAAATATAAAATTTGAAATAGTCATTCATAAATGTTTCTAAAAAAAAGCCAGTTCCCATATAATATCTCATTTCAATATTAAAATTCTCATTTTAAATAAAATAAAAAAATAGGAATAATAATTAAAAAATTATTCTAAATAATAAGGATAATGGGCCTAATTAGTCCCTTACTTCTTTCATATGGTCAATTCGCTTTTGAATAAGCTCTTTGGTTCCCACATCCCTGCGGTGATATAAATCTCCCTTGACAAACTGAGTGGCCTCTTCACATATCATTTCAGCTTCTGCAATGCTTTCACCAGCAGCTACTACGCCCAATGCCCTGGACGCAGAGGTATAAACCACATCATCCTTCTGATTGACCGCAGCATAGTAAACCTTTCCACCTAAATCAGATATGGCCTTTTCATTCACCTGAATGGCCTGATTGGCAAATTTAGTTTCTGGATATCCCTCCGGAACAATATATTTACATACAGTGGCCTTGTTTTCAAATTCAGCCTTTTTGAGGTTGCCATCTACAATTCCCTGACAGATATCCACCATACTGGATTTTAAAAGAGGAAGGACATTCATTGCCTCGGGATCTCCGAATCGAGCATTATATTCTACCAAGCGTGGGCCTTCTTCACATAGCATAAACTGACCATAGAGAACTCCTTTGTAAGGACCAGCTTCCTTTTTTATGGCATTGATAGTATCCTGCATTATTTTAACTGCATCATCATAGTCTTTCTGGTCCATGAAAGGAAGTAGGCCATTTTTATCAGAATAAGATCCCATTCCACCAGTTATAGGGCCTTCATCTCCTTCAAAAGCATGGGGGTGATCCTGGGCAGCAGGCATCGGGGCCAGATGCTCCCCATCAGAGAAGGCTTGTACCGTGAATTCTTCTCCCACCAATTTTTCTTCTATTACCACCCGTGGATGGCCTCCCATTTTGGTTTCCATGATGTGACGAGCATATTCCTTGGCCTCATCATTATCTGCTAAATGGTCACCCACAATCTTCACTCCCTTACCACCAGTGAGTCCCACCGGTTTTATGACCACATCTTTATCAAATTCATTCAAAAAGTCACTAATGTCTTTATAATTGTCAAAAACCCGGTAGACCAGAGACCCATCAATTTTATATTTTTCAAAAAGATTTCGCATAAATGATTTATCAGTTTCTATCCTGGCAGCACTTTTATTTGGCCCTACACAACTTATACCTGCTTTTTCCAGTACATCTACTATTCCTTTCTCCAGTGGTGATTCCGGACCAATGAAAGCCATTTCCACTTTCTTGTCTAAAGCAAATTTTTTGACAGTTTCCAGATCCCCTTCACTGGCCACTTTGAAATCAGATATTCGTGCTATTCCAGGGTTCTGGTTGC
>DAWK01000181.1:0-6087 GCA_002509745.1 Methanobacteriaceae archaeon UBA349
TGGTGGAACTGCCATAAAGACACTCGTTTTGGAGATTTAATTCTTATTTATAGGGCTGGTAAAAAAGAAGGGGAAACTTATCAAGATTTGAAATATCTCTTAATGGCCACCAGTGATGCGTATTCTATAGAAGATGATGAATATGCATTTGAACACGGTTTGACCTACGGATGTGACTACCAACCTCTTTTTAAATTTGAAAATCCCATCACCCTAAATGAAATGAAAAATGAAGAATATTTAGAGGGATGGAATGCTTTAACATCTAATTTCAATAGGTTAGTTTATAAAACTGATCAAAGACATTGGGACCATTTAATTAGATTATTAAAAGACAGAAATCCTGATTTTGAAATAGAAAATCTTAAAATAAAAGAAATAATCGATGATCTTAAAAATGAATATGACTTGGTAGAAGCATTATATGATAACATTGATGCCCTTGAAAAGTTTGGTTTTAATCTGGATAATATTGATAGACAGGTTATCTGTAAAGGCCCCGGTGGAAGAATTGATATTCTTGCTTATGATAAAACTGGAGATTTTGTGGTAATTGAATTAAAAAATGATTCAGCTAATAAGACAACTTATGGTCAAATATCTGAATATGTTAATTGGGCCGTTGACCAGTTGGCTAATAAAGAATCTGTTAAAGGGCTGGTTATAAGTCGTGGATATGATGATGAATTTAAGAAGGCTATGGATGGCAATCCTAATATTGTGCATATTGAATTAAGTGATGTTTTGGCCGAATTGGGATTATAGATATTATTTTCCAATTTTAATCCAATTAAATAATATGTTGGTCGTAATTATAATAATGCGTACCAATTTACCATTATTATGATTGCACACCAATAAGTGTAATTCATATCATGTTGTTTCTTTTTTCCGTTTTAATTATATTTTTGCTTTAAATCTTGTGTCATGTTTAAATACACAATTTACTATTTTTTTCCTTTTTTCAGTGTTCTTTTTACCTCAAGCATCATAATCTTTAAATAATATGTCAACTATTTTTTACATATGGAATATATTTTTTACATTCCATTAATAAATCATAAGAATATTTTTGAGGAGAACACTATGGAATACATTATTGAAACTAAAAATTTAACTAAAGACTATGGTAATCAAATAGGTGTTGATTCAGTTAGTATTAAGGTGAAAAAAGGCAGCATCTATGGTTTGCTTGGTAGAAACGGTGCCGGTAAAACAACCCTAATGTGTATGCTAATGAATCTATATCAACCTACCTCTGGTGAAATCTTTCTTTTTGGAGAAGACTATCATGAAAACAAGGATATCTATAAAAGAATTGGTTGTATCATAGAATCACCGGGGTTTTATGAAAACTTAACGGGAGAAGAAAACCTGAGATACTTTGCTCGCTTAGGAGGAAATTATAAAAGAAATGAAGTGGATGATGCCCTAAAAATCATGGGGCTGGATAAAGAACCAGACAAGGTATTTGGAAAATATTCACTGGGAATGAAGCAAAGGTTGGCTATTGCCGCAGCTATTATGCATAATCCTGATCTTTTAATACTAGATGAACCGGTCAATGGTCTGGATCCCGTGGGGATAAATGAAGTCAGAAAATATCTAAAAAAACTGTGCACTGAAAAGGGGATTACCCTCCTTATCTCCAGCCACATCCTCAGCGAAATAGAGAAGCTTGCTGATACCATTGGGGTGATTCATCAGGGAAAATTAATTGAAGAAATATCCATGGAGAAACTGCACAGAAAAATCCATAAATACGTAGAATATGAAGTATCCAGCATAATTAAAGCTTCTACCATACTAAAAGAAAAATTTTCTATAGACTCCCACCATGTAGCTGAAAATGATTGTATACGTATTTATTCTGATATTGAAAAACGTGGAAAACTCAATAATACCCTAGTGGAGGAGGGTATTGAAGTAAGTAAGATAAGTCTGGGAGAAGATATGCTGGAAGACTACTTCACAGAACTAATAGGGGAAAATTCAATTGCATAAAATAGAGAAAATCTTGAGAAATCATAAAAAGAACAGCTTAGAAGATTAAACTAATAGGAGATGATTACCTTGCATAATTTAGTACACGGTGAATTTTTAAAACTAAAACGCTCAAAAATGTTTTTAATCTGTCTTATAGGTAGTTTGACAGCGCCCATAATGGTTTTTATTGGATTATTAAAGTCTCAATTAGAAAACCCCTTAGAAATAATCACCTACAGTGATCTTCTGGATCAAACCAACATGTATGTGGTTCTATTATTTGGGTTGATGGTATATGTGGTGATAGGTGCCTACCTTTTCAGCAGGGAATATACTGAACATACCCTAAAATCTATTATCTCCACCCCCGTATCCCGGGCCAAATACGTCACTGGCAAATATATCATGTTCTTTATCTGGATCATGTTCTTAACCCTAGTGGCCTGGCTGGGAACCTTCTTCTTTGGAGCCATTGGCGGTGCTTCAGATTTTAGCTGGACAATAGTCTTCCAATCATTCTATAAATTTTATGCTTCAGCTATTCTCCTCTACCTGACCCTTACTCCCTTTGTGTTTATCACTTTATGGATGAAAAATCTTGTTCCAGCCATAGTAGTGGCCGCTGCAATAAGTATGGGTAATGTAGCATTATTCAATGATAGTCTGGCTGCATTATTCCCCTGGAGCTCTGCCTTTTTAATGGGTACTGGTCAAGTGGGAGCTTATGGATACACTCCCACCATTCCTCTTGTAATCATCATGACCACTTTTTTAACTGGTCTAGTGGCGAGTTTCCTCTATTTTAAGAGAAAAGATGTTAGTTTATAAACATCAAATAATTTTTTTAGATAATGTTGATTAATTTTTAAATTTTTTCAAAATGGTTGGCGTAATGGTTATATAAGAACCAGATAATATTATGATTATAAATTCGAATCTCCGGGTTGTTTCTATTTTATGAAAACTAAAATAAGATATATGCGTCAGGAATTGGGTATTAGTCAGCAAAACCTGGCTAAACAAGTTGGGGTTACCCGGCAAACCATCAATGCACTGGAAAATGGCAGATATAACCCTTCATTATTAGTGGCCCATAAAATCACCAAAATTTTAGGATGTTCCCATATCGAAGATGTATTCTTAATTGAAGATTGACATTTGCAGCGAGTTGTATTTTAATGATTTTAGATATTCTCAAAGATTCTATTGAATATTCAGCCCAGAGTTGGAAAACAGTTTCAAAGTTAGGTTGTTTAATATTTGTAAGCTTTCTATTTTTCCCCATATTCTTTGTAGGAGGATACTCCTATCGAATTATCCATATTGCCCTAAATGGTATGATTAATGGAGAAGATCCATTGCCTGAATTTAAAAACTGGAAAAAAATTTTTCTAGATGGAATCAAGGTATTTATAGTAAAATTCGCCTATTTGTTACCAGTTATTATCATAATAACTATGGGTCTTATTTTAAAAATAAATTTTATGGTTCTAATCATCACTTCCCTCTTTACAGGGATCATTTTATACTTTTTCTCCATAATGGGAATGGTTCATATGGTGAAAAATAATGGGAATTTAAAAGCTGCATTTAAAGTACAAGAGTTATTTTCCTTAATTCAATCCATAGGTTGGTATCAGTATATAAGATTCTATATAGGATTCCTGGCCGTAATTATTGGCCTTTTATCAGTTGCCCTGATTCTATCAGGGATGATTTTCTGGATATGCTATTTAATTATACAAGCCTTCATTTTAAACAAATTATTTTATGGAAATCTGGTTCTCGCCACAGGCTCTATAATCTTTGGAATAATATTCATATTTTTATTTATTCCCTACTTCAAAATTTTCGAATCCCGGGCCGCGGGATTAATATATAATATGAGGGAATAACCCAGATTAACCGTTAATTGATTTATAATAAATTTTTATTTTATATGATGCCAAAATAAAAAATATTTTTTTTAAATTCTTTTTTTAAGTCATATATCACTCATCATCCAGAACAAATGAAGCAAATGTAAACCCTGATCCCAGACGTACCTGGCCTGCCACCGCAGCTGATTCTTTAATCTCATCCATACTGGCACCGGCCATAAGGGCACTTTCTTTATGGAATTTTATACAGCTTTCGCATTTTAAGGCCACCGCACAGGCCAGAGCAATTAATGATTTATCTTTGGAAGATAATGCACCATCTTTCATTATCTCTGATGCCAGATTCTTAAAGGCAGCATCTAATTCTGGACTTATAGATTCGGTAAAACTGTATGGCCTTGGTTTTTCTTCTTTCAATTTATCAACCCCATATTTTAGTAATTAATAATATTCAATCGTAGGATTGTTTAATTATAATTAGAATTTATAATTTTTTTAAATATTAATTGAATTTCAAAAATAAAAAATTAATGCTAAAAATCAATAACTCTTTAATTGCAATACATAGATGGGGATGTAATGTAACATCCTTCCCAATAATAACCAATGTATATTAATGCTATCAATTATAGTGAAGTATTCTATATTATATTTGTTTTCTATTGATATCCAATACTATCCCTGTAAGCATACTGGGCCTTTTTAAATATAATATAATATTTTTTTTAATAATAGAATTGGCCTTATTTTTTTGAATTTAACATATTTAAAAATTTAAAAATTTAAAAATCTATTTACTTGTTAGATCCAGCACAACAACAAAATCCCACTATTAATAAGACCAGTATAATCCATCCAATTGGATTACTAACTAAAAACGATAAAAAGCCTAATACTATTGCCAGTAAGGCAGGTACTAAAAAGATTACCAGGAAAACAGCCACTATAACTACTACTATTATCCCTATAGCAGTAGCACCTAATTCTGCAAGAAACCCGAAAACCATATTACTCCCCTCCATCATTTAAAATATAATCCATTAGATAAAATATTGATAAATATATTATGTCTTAAATCAGATATAATTGTATATGTTTTTTATTAAAATGATTAAAAAACAATGCAGCAAGGGAAACATCATCTGCCATGGCTTACCTGATAGATCACTTCATATAAAAGGCCATAAATTCCCAGTATGCGCCCGGTGCACTGGATTATACTTGGGAAGTTTTACTATAATTGGCCTGGTATTGATTTTCAACTGGGGCTTTAATCTTAATCTCTTTATATTAGGATTTTTAATGATTTTACCCACATTTATTGATGGCCTTACCCAGTACTTTATTTTAAGAAAAAGCAATAACACTGTAAGGTTCTTGACGGGTTTAATTGGTGGAATTGGCCTGGGCATTTTGATTACCAGTTTACGGTTCATACTGGCTTTGGATTAATAAATTCATAATTAATACAAAACCAAAAAATTAATTTAACTTATGAAAACTATTAAAAAATATATAATATTAAAAAATCAAAATATAATACTATAATAATTTATTAAAAAGGAGTGAGAAAAGATGGAAATTGGAATTATAGTCTATTCTAAGACGGGGAATACATACTCGGTGGCTGAAAAGCTGCAAAAAAAGTTAAAAGCAGACGGACATTCTGTAGAGTTAGGAGAAGTAAAACCAGTAGATGAAGTTAAACCAAGGGAAAATATCACCTTTGAAAATAAACCGGAGATTGATGAGTATGATGCGGTAATATTTGGTTCTCCAGTTCATGCTTTTTCCCTTGCACCAGCCATGAAAGAATATTTAAATCAAATACAAAGCCTTGAAGGTAAAAAAGTTGCTTGTTATGTTACCAAAGGTTTACCTTTTCACAGTACAGGAGGAAAGCAGGCCATATCACAGATGACAGAAATAATTCAATCAAAAGATGGAAATTTACTGGGAACCGATATTCTTGTTTGGAAAGGCGGTAAATTAGAAAATATTATAAAACTGGTTGATAAATTGAGTGCACTATTTTAATCCTAAATTATAATTATAAAACTGGTTGATAAATTGAGTGCACTATTTTAATCATACAGATAAAAAGTTTAAAATCTTGTTTCAATTTTTAGGCTAATTTCATCTAAATTACCCTATCAATTGTCATAATGCAATGATTTTTCAAAAGAAAAAAATATTAAAAAAATTTTTCAAATAATACTGC
>DAWK01000181.1:6092-7744 GCA_002509745.1 Methanobacteriaceae archaeon UBA349
TTACTATGAAAAACCTGGAAGACCTTATAATACTCTTTTTTTTCTTATCTTCCATAGTGTCACTTATTAGGCCTTTATTATCTGCATAGTATATACTCAAATAAAGGAGGATAGCAATGGCCAGCATATTTAAATTGAATATTAAGTGAGGCAAGATAAAGTTACTGTACATTCCACTGAGTTCAGAGGAAAATGGGACTATTACAATAAACATAAGCCATACTACATTAATCCATAAAAATACATTGTCAATACGTTTTATATGCTGCATATTTCTGTGGTTGATGGTCCAGAACATGGCCAGTAAAATAAAACTTAAAAAAAAGCTCAAAAAGGGAAATATAATTGCATTAAGAGAACTTTCGATTATTGTATTAGATACTGGGCCCGATATAACGGGTACTTCAATACTCAAAATCAGAATAGTCATTGCAATGGCAAAAATACCATCAATGAGTGTGGAAATTCTGTCAACATTCATAAAATTATCAGATTCTTCTATATTTTTCATTTAATACACTCCTAATGAGAAATTATAGATATTATTTTAAGAGAGTATATCATTTTGGTGAAATTGATTAAAAAAAACTGGATAGATAAATAAGTAAAAACTATTTAATAAAATCTGAAGATCATATTAATCATAATAATGTTAAAATTCCTTTTTTATTAGATCTAAACTAACTATATTGTATAAAATTGTTTTTGAAATATATAAAAAAAATAGAAATATATTTTTTTAACCGTGTTCACCACTAGAAATCATGTATTTGTAGAGATGGTGGGAAGATAGTACAAAGTGGAGCATAGCTTCTGTGTATTCTCTGGCAGCATCAACGTCATTTAAATCATAATTTTTCAGAGACATTGCTTTATCAAATTTTTTTCGTACTTCCTCCTCCAAAACTTTATTTAAGAACTCTATGGTGGTGGTAGGATCTCCGATTTCTATATCCTTTTCTGCCCCTGGAACGACTGGACCCCAATCTAAACCCGCAGGTTTAAGTCCATTATAGGATGCCCCTTCACCTTCACGGTGTAAACGTACTGCTGTTTCAAAGAACCAAATATCTGCAACTTCAGCAGCATCAAATCCCAATTTTCTAGCCTTAATTGTTTTATCAAATGCTATGGTCAGTTCATTTTCTGCTTTTTTAGGTACAAATGGTAAGATATAATTCACATTATTATTTTTTAAAGCCATTTTGCATGCAGAAACAACCGGCCCATCCAAAGTATCACAATGTGGAGCCATATTTATCACCTCGATTTATACATCTTTTATATATTATGTTTTTTTAGAATATTAATCATTGCTTTAATCATTGATTAGGCCCATAGATGTCATTTTTATTGATATCTGATTCCTAATATAATATTGGAGGCACCATAGAAGGATCACTATTAAGTGAAAAATCTAGATTTTTTTTGGGTATTATAATTAAAGATAAACTAAAAATCCCAAAGTAATAAATATAATAAATATAATATTATTTTTTAGATTAGAATCTATTAACTCTACATCTTAATAATATTCAGGATGTGTCATAAAATGCGTAATATGGCCCATGAAGTATATGGCAGTGATTTTCGTGAAAACCAGGAACATTTTTTTGAATTTTTCATACAACACCCCAATAAAAACATAATTG
>DAWK01000126.1 GCA_002509745.1 Methanobacteriaceae archaeon UBA349
GAGAACTCTTATTCCTTCTGGACCAGTGACTCCTTTAGTTACAACGACCATAGCTACAGGTTGTACACCTGCTGCAGCCCCTGCACCTGTTCCTTTACCCCCACTTTCATTTCCAGGGCCATTTCCCTCACCAGTACCAACTCCAAAACCCATCCCCATTTTCATAACAGGAATTAAAAGTTTGTCTTCGGTTTCTACTGGTTCGCCTACAAAATTTTGGATTTCCAACAATTTTCTAAGTTCTTCAACTGTGGTCCTAATAGGATTTTCATTTTCCATTAATACACTCCCTCTAAATTATTTCTATATTAAATCAAATAAAATTTATGGAAATTATTCTCCATGAAAGTTCTCAGGCAAAATTATTCAAATTATACTATGTAAAAGAAATAATAAATAGGTTTCTGAATAAATAAGTTAAATAATAACACGTAAGACTGAAAAAATTTTTAATTGATATTTAAAATTTAAACAGTGGTTAGTTGTTTCATGACAATATTTTACTCCCCCAAATATAATAATCATCATAAAGAGGACCATGTTGAAAATAAAAGTAGAACGGATGCCATAATCACGAAATTTTCGAAAGTAGGTATTTTTAATAAAATTAGCCTTTTAGAGCCAGAATCGGCCGATATATCAGATATTTTAGCAGTTCACAGCGCAAGTCATGTTCATTTTATTCAAGATTTTTGTAAAAAGGGCGGAGGATACCTCGACTTGGATACCTATGCTAACTCCCAAAGTTATCATACTGCACTTTTATCAGCAGGAGGAGCTATAGCAGCATCTAAATCTATTATGAACGGTGAAAAATGGTCTTATTCTATTTCAAGACCCCCAGGACATCATGCCACGGTCCATAAATCCATGGGGTTTTGTATATTCAATAATGTGGCCATAGCACTGAAATATTTGATTAGAAATTATGGTCTTCATAAAATCTGCATAATTGACTTTGATGTTCATTATGGGAATGGAACTGCAGAAATATTTTATAATGATCCTAATATCCTTTATATTTCAATCCATCAGGACCCTCAAACCTTATTTCCAGGAAAAGGATTTATAGAAGAACAAGGCAATGGAAAAGGGAAAGGTTACAACATTAATATCCCCATGCCCATAGGTTCTAATAATACTGATTATATATGGATTTTAAAAGAGATTTTGGAGCCTGTGCTGAAAGAATTCCAGCCCCAAGTACTTTTTGTCGATGCAGGATTTGATGCTCATGTTAATGATCCTCTTTCAGGAATTAATGTTAATGAATATTTTTACGCATGGATAAGTCAATATTTAAGTGAAAAAAAAATTAATATAATATCTTTACTTGAAGGAGGTTATAATCTAGAGGCTTTGTCCAATTCAAGCCTTAGTTTTATTATGGGCCTAGAACCATCGCTTATTTTAGATAATAATGATAGTGATAATCATCCCCAAAGTAATCAAAAAACATCTGAAACATTCAATATTAACAAAAATAAAATAAAATATAAGTCTAAAGAAGAGATAGAAAGATATTATCTGGAAAAGTTTATGGTTTCCCCAGATGTAAATCAAATCTCATATTTGATAAAAGACATTTTTTCACCATTCTTCAAATTTTAAACGATTGACCAGTTACTCTAAACGATGTTGAGGGGTTTTATGGATAAAAATAGATTTAATCAGGCCGAAAATTTAATTAAAAAAGCTGCAAATGTAGAAAACAAAACTGAGGTAATTAAAGAAGCTCAAGAAGGAATTATAAATGTTGAACTTTTCGATAAAACTCTGAAAGATTTAATAGAAGCTGAGGATTTTATATATTCTAGTTTACCTTTTCATAAACTAAATTTAGAGGAATCAAAATTATTTACCCGTAAAATATTAGATGCACGTGAAAATATCAATGGGATACTAGCAGATTTTGGTGTTATAGATAAACCAAAAAGTGAAGAAAAGATTAGTGATTTATCACGTGAATTGCTGATTATTACCACCAAAAATAACTTCAAAAANNTTAATTAAGCTTGGAATTAATGTTCAGCAAATTGTGGTAGCAGGTGTTCCCTTGAAAGCTGAAGATATGAAAAAGATTAACCCAAAAATCCCAGATACTGCTATTAATGGAATTTCAAAGAAAATAGAGCATGTGAAAAATGATATAATCCGAAAAATGGATAAAATGAACTTAAAGTATGTTTTAGTGCTTGCAGAACCGGATTTAAATGGAAATATTCTTGGAAAACGGGCAAAAGAAAATTATAATGCTTTTGTTAATTTAGAAAAAGATTTAAAAGATATTAAAGTAGATAGATTAATTGAACTAATTTTATGTGCAACACAATCAAATTAATTTATAATTACTAGAAAATTAACAATTCCTCTAAAAGTATTATGAAACTAAATAAAATCATTTAATATACATTAAAACTAATTTTTATTTTTCAATGAGATTATAATAATATAAATATTCATCACATTTTATATGAAATAAATACAAATCATATGACATTATAAATCGATGCAGAAATCTTAAAATAAAAATATTGAATAACTTAAAAAAATAGATGCCAGAAATGCCCAGTATTAATTATTTATTAATTAATACAGGGACTAATCGGGGTGGAAACTTTGGGTT
>DAWK01000108.1 GCA_002509745.1 Methanobacteriaceae archaeon UBA349
TATAATCAATATAAAAGAAATATGCATAGGTGAAATATAAAAAAGAACCCAAATATATTCCTGTGCATCTAGAACAAACTGGAAAATATGTATTTCTGATTTTAAAAGTCCTTTCAGGTATTCGATGGCATAAATATTTGAAAACCGAATCATTTTCTGACCGTTTTTTATTCAATTACATCACCATCATTTCAAGTTAAGATAAAAATGGATTCCACCATTAATAAAAAAAGAAAAAAAAGGTTTTTAAGTTGTTCGGAAGCTGTTAATAATTGTGTTCATATCACTATCAATGGCAGCTAATGAACTAGTTGTAAACAGCAATTTGTAATATTTACCATTTTTTACAAAAATTATATTTGATTGATATCCAGAATTACCACTATTAGAATAGGAACTGTCAACCCGATAACCATCAACACCATCAATTTGGATACTTTTCTGGTCAACGACTACATTTGAGCTGTAAGGATTATTAACTACAATATCTTTCCAATATTCTAAATTTTCATCACTTTCTTCTACATATACACTTAAGAGACTATAATCTCCGGCGTCTGTTTCTAAAGATGCTACTCGATCTGCTGATTCTTCTTCTGGAGTATATTCATTCCAATTATTAGGGTATTGAAAAGATATTCCTCCACCATTGAAAGTTTGTAAGGATGAAGATGTACTGGAACTAGTGGAAGGTGAACTTGTTGTGGATGTAGAAGTAGAATCTGTAGTTGCATCAGGTGCCATCATTCCACTAATTACCACTAATAAAATTACTCCAATACAACAAAGTCCTACAATACCAATTAAAGCTTTTACACCATTATTTTGTCTTTTAAACCAGTTTTTTTGTTCAGGTTCATGTTCTGAAACTTTATAAACATTTTTTAAAACTCTTAATTCAGATCCACAATTTTTACAAAATTTTGATCCATCTTCATTTTCATGTCCACAATTCGAGCATGTTCTAGTCATATTAACTCTCCCCCTAATTTTAAACTAAATTTTGTTCTACCAATCCTTTTATTAATACATGTATTCTCACCAATGTTTATTCGGTCTCCTTCATCATTTACGTATTGATTAACTGTACACTCCAATTAATTGACCCCCTCAAATTATTATTCTTTTTCTAATTATAGTGCATCTATAATATCATTTAATATTTACTATTTAATTATATAGAAAAACTATATTAGTATAGTAAATAATAGAATTGTATATACTAATATAAACAGGGATGAAATAAATGAGTTTTTCTAAAGAATATCCAGATAAATTTGAAATAAGATACAGTTGTTTTACTATTACACTATTCAATACCGTAATCTTTGAAGATAATAAAATACTATTTAATAGCTTTTATTCCAAGAACGAGTCTTTTCCAGACCATAAACAATGGAAAAAATTCTGGGAAAAACTAGACCAATTTGATATCTGGAGCTGGGAGAAAAGCTATATTAATTTCAATATTATAGATGGCTGTGCCTGGTCCATTGACCTAACACATAATAATAAAAAAATCAAATCAAGTGGATCCAATGCCTGGCCAGAGAACTTTAAGGAATTTATTCGGGCCCTGGAGGATTTAACAAGTTTTGATATAACTGAAAAAGTAGAAGAACCCCCTTTTGATTGGAGGGAGGATATTGTCTGAAAGGCCATTATGGTATGGAAAACGGTTGAGTGAAATGAGTAATCAACTTACTTAGACAATTTAATCTGGATATTTGGGGCCAATGAATACGGTGAAATATGCTCGAGCACTCCTAAATGCCATAAATGTGAATTAAATGAGATTTGTAATTATCGTAACTAATAAATTGAATCCCCAATTTGTTTTTTAGCAGTTCAAATAATAGAATAAAATCTCTCATTATCAAAATATATTCCCGCCATTATTCCCGCCAAAATATCAATATATCCGCCATATCTTACAATGAATCATATTTTCTATTTTTTGTTTTTCCGGTTGGATGAACTTGATTTTTATCTACTAAACCTTTCAAATCTCTTGAAGCGGTTCTTTCTGAGATTCCAAATGTTTCTTGATAAACCTTATTGGTAAACGTCTTTCCATCATTAACCATCATCTCCAAAGCTTTTATCTGCCTATCATTTAACCCTAAAACTTTTAAATCAGTTTTTCTATCTTCAGGTATGCTCGATACAAGATCTAAAATATTTTCTCCAGGCCCATAGAATATAACTGCAAATGATTTATCATAAAGTCTAAATTCTGGCTCAGACAGTCCATAACCCTGCATATAGTCTTTCATCTTATGAATACCTGTACCCAACTTTTCCATATCTTTAGTTTCATGGAAAATCCGACATATGTTTCGGTTACGGGCTTCGTGCTTTGAACCGATATTTTTGAGTGTTACCCCAGATACTAATCCCCCTGGACTAATAATTTCAACTCTATCATCATATATGTAAAAGAAAATAGGTGCTCCAGTACGATTATAGTCCCTATGGGCTATAGCATTAATAATAGCTTCTCTTATAGCAGAGTAAGGATATTCTGGAATATCAACTCTTTTGAAATCCACTATTTTATGTGCCGTGCGAGTGTTCCGACGGAAAAAATTCTCAACTTGATCTATTATTTTATAAAAAGAACCTTTTATCTCTTGACTATCAATAACGGGAGCCCCTAGAGTAATCCCATCGAAACGAGCGATTCGAATTTCATTTTGGGGGAAATAATATGATGTTTTTTGGCTGAAAAAAAGAACGGCAGTTGTAGTAGGATATGTTTGACCTTTATGTTCTTTCAAAACTTCTAAGCTATCTAAAATATTATTTATAGGAATATTCGGAACTTTAAGATCCATATTAATGGCCCTTTTTTCAAGAAAATCTTTTACTTCATTCTCATCAATTGTATCATAGCCAATTTCCGGATTAATCCTATCATCAAATTCTTCAAAATTTATGTGGCATTCACTGATTAAAAAAGACTCTAAACTCATTATTATTTCATCTTTAAGGTATTTAATGGAATTAAATCGTTTGTAAACAGATAATTTTTTGGCTTTGTTAAAAAATTCAGTGGTTTCTGAATCTCGCAAACTGTCGTTATTACCTTTAATGAATAGTAATATTTCACCATCAGTAACATTTTCTAAAAATGTTTTATATTCTAATTCAGTTGCAGAAACTCCATTTTCATTTCTTAGACCGTAAAAGTTTCCTAAAATTCCAATATAAATATCACTACTTTTTACTTCACTTAAATAAGTTGAAACGGCATCACGACCAGCAGCAGGCAAATCTTCAAATAAAAACGGCTCAAAATAGTTTTTAATTATAGGAGTGTTTACAATAGCATCCTTTACAGCAAACCTTTCGTCTGAAAGTTCTTTCTGGTTTCCGCTGACAAAGACCTTAATTTTCATAACTAATCATCTTCAAGTTATTACTTATTTGTTTTTCTATATTTGATAAATATTTCCTCTTAAGAATGAGCCTCGGCCCACTCCTCACAGACCACTTTGGCCTGCTCCAAAACAATCTCCACGGCCTTTTGAGTCTCTTCAGAAGGATATTTATGTTTTTTAAGTATCCTTTTAACAGCCACTCTCATTTTGGCCTGAACATTTTCTCTTAAGGTCCAGTCAATAGTTATATTAGTTTTAATGGTCGTCACTAGTTCCATGGCAATATTTTTTAACTCATCATCGCCCAGAACTTCTCCAGCTTCTTTATTAACCATTAAAGCATCATAAAAGGCCAGTTCATATTCACTGAGGCCCAAATTATCTCCTCTTTGATCAGCTTCTCTGATTTGTTTGGCTATATCAATAAGGTTCTTAATTATTTCTGCACTGTCAATACTACGGTTTCTATATTTTATTAAGGCATTATCAAGCATTTCCGCAAATGATCTTCCTTCAACAACATTTTTTCTTGATCTGGTACGTATCTGTTCCTTTAAAAGTTTCTCTAATAATTCTGCGGCCAGGTTCTTCTGAGGCATGGCACTTACTTCTTCTAAAAAGTCATCCGAGAGAATAGAAATATCCTGGTTTTGTATTCCACTACCTTTAAGGTCCTTAGTTCCAGTTAATGGAATAACTCCTTCAGAAGTAATGGCATCTGAAACAATCTGTTTAATGGCCAATTCCATCTCTTCTTTGCTAAGTTTAGGGCCTTCTGCATCGTCATCATTTTTCATTAATTGGGCCTTAACGGCTTTAAAGAATTTTACTTCGTCTCTTATTGCTAAGGCTCTCTCATGGGGAACCGATAAGGCAAAGGATTTTGAGAGTTCATTCACGTTTTTTAAGAACCTATTTTTTCCATCTGATAGTCCCAGAATGTGATCTATACTTCGCAAAAGAATTCTTAATTGTTTAGTGGTATCTGGAGTGAAATATTCATTATAATCGAAGTTATGGAACATGGATTTAACCACGTCGTATTTCTCCAACATTAAACCCACGGCCTTTTCCTGATCAAATGCAGGTTTTCCTTTACCTCCACCTACGGTGTAAGCGTGAATGGCTTTTTTTAGTTCTGCAGCAATGCCCAGATAATCGACTATGAGTCCTCCTTCTTTGTCAGGATAAACCCTATTAACCCGGGCGATGGCCTGCATTAATCCATGGCCCTGCATTGGTTTATCTATGTACATGGTGTGTAAATTAGGCACATCAAAACCAGTAAGCCACATATCTCTTACAATTACCAGTTTAATTTCAGAATCTGGATCTTTAAAGGTTTCACCCAGTTCTTTTCTCCTCTGCTTGTTCCGGATGTGTTTTTGCCAGTCCTCACCATCAGCAGCAGAACCAGTCATAACTACCTTTAAAAAACCCTTATCATCGTCTTCACTTTCCCATTCTGGTTTTAATTTGATTATTTCATTGTAGAGGTCTATGCAGATTCTTCTACTCATACCTACAATCATTCCCTTACCATCCTGGGCATCTAATCTGGAAGTGAAGTGATCTACCACATCTTGGGCCATTTCTTTTATTCTTTTTTCACTACCCACTATGGCCTCGGTGCGGGCCCATTTACTCTTGAGTTTTTCCTTTATTTCCGCTTCTTCACCTTCGGTAATATTATCAAAGTCAGGGTCGATTAAAGCCTTTTTGGCTTCATCCATGTCCAGTTTAATGAGCCGGTTTTCATAGTAAATGCGTACAGTGGCCCCATCAGCCACAGATTGTTCTATATCGTATATATCTATGTAATCTCCAAAGACCTGGATGGTATTTTTATCTCCCAGTTCAATAGGAGTTCCTGTAAAACCAATATAAGATGCATTAGGTAGAGCATCCCTCATGTGCCGGGCAAAGCCATCAATAAATTCATACTGGCTACGGTGGGCCTCATCAGCAATAACCACAATGTTAGTACGGTCGGATAACATAGGGTATTTGGTGTCTTTTTCTGGAAGGAATTTCTGAATAGTAGTGAAGACTATTCCCCCAGAGGCCACTTTCAATAGTTCCTGAAGTTTATCCCTGGAGTCAGCCTGCTGTGGTTCCTGTCTTAAAAGGTCCTTGGATTTGACGAAGGTTCCGAATAATTGGTCGTCCAGGTCGTTTCTATCAGTTAAAACCACTATGGTGGGGTTGTCCATTTTTAAAACTAATTTACCAGAATAGAAGGCCATAATCAGACTCTTACCAGAGCCCTGGGTGTGCCACACCACTCCACACTTTCTATCTCCTTCTGGTTGGGATGCTTCTATGGTTGCATCAACTGCACTGTTTACAGCGTGGTACTGGTGGTAAGCTGCCAGTTTTTTCTTTATGTCCTTTTCTCGTTCAAAAATTATGAAGTGTTTTATTAAATCTAAAATAACTTCCTGGTTGAGCATTCCCCGGAGCATGACTTCTAACTGGAAAGTGTCATCGGTTATGGTCTTACCATCAATGGTCTTCCAGGGCATGAAACGTTCCCAGGAACTGGTTAAAGTTCCAGCTTTTGCTTTCATACCATCAGAGGTTATAAGAATTTCATTAAACTGGAATAAAGAAGGAATTTCGGCCTTGTAAGTTTGCAGTTGTTTATAACCCGTTTTAAGGGTGGCCTTCTCATCAGCCGGGTTTTTCAGTTCTATTACTACCAATGGTAGGCCGTTTATAAATAGAATAATATCTGGCCGGCGGTTGTGATTATCTTCTATGATGGTGAATTGATTTACCGCCAAAAAGTCGTTATTGGAGGGGTTCTGGGTGTCTAAGAGATAGACTTTATTTCCCCTGATGGTATCGTTTTCCCGGTATTCCACATCTATTCCATTAACCAGTAGCTGGTGAAAGTGGAGGTTATTAGATAATAGATCATTGGATTTAGATCTTAAAACCTTCTTTACAGCTTCCTCTCTGGCCGATGCTGGGATGTTAGGGTTTAGTTTGTTTATGGCCTTTCTTAGTCTTTGAGTGAGGACTACATCGGAGTAGAGTTCTCTTTCTGGGGTTGGGCCATCTGGGGCTAAATCGGGGCCGGCGATGTAGTTGTAGTTTAGTTCTTTTAGGAGGGATAAAGTGGCCTGTTCTACCTGGTCTTCGTTTAGATTAATTGCCATTCAATCACCTTAAACCTCAAAATCTAAAACATTATCAACAAAGCTCATTAAATCAGAATAATTAGAACAATCTCGACAATTTTCATCATTTTTTTCTAATTTTTGATAAAAAGAAACATCAGGAGTATTACGTTCTTTTTCGATACCAATAAACTTCTCTAAATATGGATCAATTCGTTTTGAACTGATAATTATCTCATCACTTTCCATTTGCACTATATATTGATTTAGATGCTTATGAGAAATGTATTCAGTATTATCATTATCCCCATCATATAAAATCCAAGTAGGAATACCTAATCTATTTAATAAATTAGCAAATTTGTAAAAATGATACTTTCCATTGATATCAATTACAGTTAATTCTGATTTTTTTTCATGATAATAAAAATCACCAAGTGGATTATTAAAAATGAATGAAAAAAATGCTTTTTCAGTTGATCCTTCCACTAACAATACCTTTTTACTTAAAAAAGCATTTGCTCTATTAGGGTCTATCCAAAGCAAATATCTTAGTTCATCTTCTTCTGTAATCTTTTTTGCAGTTTCATCATAATTTTCATCAGAAATCTTTCCAGCATGTTTAAATGCATCAGCCATTAATATCCCATTTTCCTTGCAGATAGAAGAAACGTCTTCATGAGAGATTTCTCTTAAATTAGATGCGTTGTTTGAAATAGAAATCCTTTTTACTTGAGAATAATTATCAATATTATTCAAAAAATACGGTGAATGAGAAGTAATTAAAATTTGATTATTATTTTGTCTAGAAAGCTGCATTAATCTGTTCCTGAAATGATTTTGATGATTAGGATGCAAGAATAGTTCAGGTTCCTCAATTAAATATAAATTAAGCAAATTAGAAGAACTTGAATCTAATTCAGCCATATTACATATTAATGAGAAAATTAAAGACCTTTGATATCCCATACCTTGAGAATCAACTTTTAGTTTATTCCCATCTACATTAACATAAGGTTCAAAAGAATTCTTAATTAATTCGTCTGGTTTTGGTGGATTTAAAGTAAAATCTAGTTCTTTGTTCCCATAATCCAACATATGTTTTTTTAATGATTGTTTCAACTCTCCAAAGGCACTATAATCACCATCCCCTATGTAATCGGATAGCTCTTCAATAGCTTCCTTTACTTTTGTATATTTTTGAGATTTAGCATCTTCTCTATGAACACGTTCGATCACAAATTTCGAAACAAGTTTATTGATAGTTGAATTAGCAGTGAATTTTAATTCATCATTCAATTGCCTGATTGAAGGCACAAAAATAATATCCACAATTTTAGGAAAGGTTTTAATAATTTCAGGTTCTTTTCCATCCTTTATTAATCTATAAATTGGCAGTTGAGGCTTATTATTTATTTTTTCAATTTCATTAAATGCTTCGACATGGAATTTTCTACCACTATCATCAGCATATTCTTCTAAAAATGCAGAAGGAATATTCTCGGCTTCATCAAACACAAATTTTATTTTTACAGAAGGATTTCCATGAAAATCATGAGTGATATCTGTTTTAGATAATTTTGTGCCTTGATTTTTAAAATACCACTGCAGAGCAAAAATTATATTACTTTTCCCAGAATTATTTTCACCAACAAGCGTATTATAATCTTCAGCAGTTAATTTAGTATCAATGTGAGATTTAATACCTTTAATTTCAATTTTTTCAATTTTAATTAAAATTCCCCCTATTTAACCCTTATTTTACCTGAAATGAGTTTTGGTAAAAGTGAATCACGTAAAAAACTAAGATTTTGATTTTCTCTATTTAAAAGCTCAATTTTCTTAAATATTGGACTCATTAATTGTTCAAATTTAAATAAAACCTCTTCAATCGGTTGTGCAATAAAAAAGCTATTAAAACAATCATTTTGCACACGTTGCCTTCCAGAAGTTCCAGTCATACTATTAATAGCATGTTTTCTTAGTTTTTCGTATCTTGCAAGACAATAAACATAATAAGGGTTTAAAGTTTTTGAACGCATAACTATAAATTCCGTAGACCCTATCGCAACTTCTTCATCAGAATTTAAGAATTGAACAAAACCGGTTTTTCCATGCTCTGCGCTAGGTGTAATTCTAGCAAAAAGGGTATCATAATTCTGAAATTTAGCACCAGAATTACTGTTTCTCATCTCAAATTCAGTAATAATCATCGAATTTTTAGAAAGACCGGCCATTGGAACATGAATTTTTTCTATATCTCTTTCAACTTTCAATTTAGGATTTAATTCAACAGCATCGCTAACACTAACCACTTCCCAGCCGTTAGGTATCTTACCTAACTCAGAATCAACCATTTCACTATAACTTGACTTGTAAGGTTTTCCTTCGTCATTGGGAAATTCATAATGGATAAACCATTGCTTGAAAATGGCCTGACCAATTTCTTCCAGGGTTTGATTCATTTTCTGGTTGAGTTCTATTTTAGAGTCGAGAGATGTGAGGATTTTAGCGATTGATTGTTGTTGTGCAATATCGGGCAATATAATTAACATATTATTAATTTCATCTTTACCAATGTTTTGCTGTGCTGATTGCGTTTGTCTTGCTAATATCTGATTAAAGAAATAATTAGAACTCAAATAATAGTATAAATAATCTTTTGATAAGATGTGCTCTTTAATAGGGATAAAATTACCAACACGATAATTCTGAAGAAGGGGTTCGTTTATATTATTAAATCTCGCAATTTTACCAATTGTGGCACCAGTCAACGCCATTAAAATATCGCCTTTTTTTATTAGGACTCTCTCAAATTCCTTAAGCCTATTTTTATCTATAAAATCACAAGAAGATACATCTATTACGCCATTGCTTTTTATTTGAGTAATTTTGAATACTTTAATTCCTTCTTTAGTAAAGTCATAGTTTCTGAATTGGTATCCATGTTTTATTTCAGCAACTTCGCTGAACTTTTTTACATCCCAATCTTCAGGAATCATTCCCATTTCAGTTTCCTTAAATCCTTCTAAATTCATTTTAAGCTCCATTTTAATTCTATAAACAAGTTGATTTAAAAAATAAAAACCATATTTAACACCTTTTAATCTCTACCGATATTTATTCCATTTTTAGCAGATTCTTTCTAAAAATTATTGAGTTCATGACCAATAATCCTCAAATTGACCTTTATTTCTTCTTCCAATTTATCAGACTCTTTAAACTGTTCAGACAACTCAAAAGTCAATCTCTTCATTTTTTCCTCGAACTCTTCTGGATCTTCCTCTTCTTCGGCAAAGCCCACGTAACGACCAGGGGTGAGAATACAATTATGTTTTTTAATATCTTCGATATTTACTGACTTACAGAAACCCAACCTATCCTCATAATCTCCTGCCTCTTCTTCACCCCTCCAGGCATGATAAGTATTAGCAATCTGGGCCACATCTTCAGCATTCAGTTCCCGGTGAGTCCTATCGGCCATAGTACCTAATTTACGAGCATCAATAAATAATACTTCTCCTTTTCTGTCCCTGAATTTCCCATTTTCTTTATCCTTGGCCAAAAACCACAAACAGGCAGGAATACCCGTATTATAAAACAACTGGGAAGGTAGGGCCACCATACAATCCACCAGATCATCCTCTACAATCTTCTGACGGATTTTACCTTCCACTCCACCAGCACTCATTGACCCATTTGCCAAAACAAATCCCGCGACCCCTGAAGGCCCCAGGTGATGAATAAAGTGCTGCACCCAGGCAAAGTTGGCATTTCTTACTGGTGGCATACCATAAATCCAACGAACATCATCCTGGAGTTGATCGGCCTTCCAGTCCTTGTCATTAAAAGGTGGATTGGCCAGTATATAATCGGCCCGGAGGTCGGGATGTTTATCTTCAATGAAACTGTTTCCCCACTGGATATTGGAGTCTATTCCTCTGATGGCTAAATTTATTTTACATAATCGCCAGGTGGTCTGGTTGGATTCCTGTCCATAGACTGCAATATCATCCAGTTTTCCTTCGTGGGCTTGCACGAATTTTTCACTCTGGACAAACATTCCTCCTGATCCACAGCAGGGGTCGTATACTCTACCAGAATAAGGTTCAATCATTTCCACCAGAATCTTGACAATGCTCCGGGGAGTGTAAAACTGGCCTCCCTTCTTACCCTCAGCATTGGCAAACTGGCCCAGGAAGTACTCATACACCCGGCCCAGAATGTCCTTGCTCCGGTTTTCCCTATCTCCCAGACCTATTCCACTGATTAAATCAATGATTCCACCTAAACTCTGCTTGTCCAGGGCTTCCTTGGCATAGTCTTTAAATAAAACACCTTTAAGATCAGGGTTTTCCTTTTCAATGGCATCCATAGCTGAATCAATTAAAATTCCAATATCTGGCTGTTTGGCCTTGCTCTGTAAGAAGTCCCATCTTGCTTCCTGTGGTACCCAAAAAACGTTTTCAGCTTTGTACTCGTCTTTATCCTCTGGATCAGATAGGCCTTCGGGATCGTTTTTTAGTTCCTGATATACCTCGTCAAAGGCATCGGATATGTATTTGAGAAATATTAGTCCCAGTACTACGTGTTTGTATTCAGCAGCATCCATATTGTTCCGTAATTTGTCTGCTGATTGCCAGAGTTTTTGCTCAAATCCCAGATTCGCACCATTGTTAGTTTTAGCCATTTGCACACCGAATAAAATAATAAAATTATAATTAAATTTTTATTTGTAATATTTAATAGTTAACCTTTTTTATTTAATTTTAGATATAATTAAATAAAGAAAAATAGTAAGTGATATTATGGTTAATTATTGGCTTTGGGTAGAAAAAGAAGGTAGAATTGAAAATGAAATGGAACCTGATGATGAATTTGAGTGGGAAGGGTGTCATTATGACACAGAAGAGGAAGATTTAATTCTTATTTATCGAACTAGACCATATAAAAGAATTCAGTATCTCATAAAAGCTTCTTCTGATTCTAAATTATATCCAAAGAATGCTGTTGATGAAATTTATAATTGTAATTGTGAAGTTCTTTATAATTTTAAGGATAATAGTCTTCAATTAAAAGAAATGCAAGATAATAATCTTTTAGAAGATTGGTATCCCTTGAAAGTGAATTTTGTTAAAATGAAGTTTCCAATAGAAGAAAAATTCTGGAATATTCTAAAAGACCTTTTAATTGAAAAGAATCCAAATTCAGAGAATTTATTTGAATAAATAGAATGTATTATAAAATTATTTTTCAATATATTTATTTTAAATTCCATTAATTATTTATTTCTAGAAAACAATCTTTAACATAACAGGTAAAACCTAAAAGTCAGTGCACCTTGAGTTGTGCGTTTAATAGTACTTCCAGGCACTGATTTTTATTTTATTTTCCTTTGTTATTTATTTAATGGCGTATTAATAGAATTGGTGAAACATGATTAAGAATACCAAGCATTTTATGATGGATCAAGATTATGATTACCAATCTGATTCGTTGCTTTTACACATTACTGAAGATTACGAATACAAAAAATCAGTTCGCCTAGAAGAGGATATAATTCTAGACTTTGATAAAAACGATGTCCCTGTAGCTTTAGAGCTATTAAACGCATCTAAAACTCTTCATGTTAAAAAATCTTCTCTTATCAACCTGTTTCTTTAAAGATGAATATTGGGGTTGCTGAAGATACAATAAAATTAGATGCTACCTTATCATTTTTAATTCATCAAAAACAAATACCCAAATCTTTAAACTGGCAGATCAGCAATGATGTTAATTTAGCAGCCCATGAGGCTAGCTTTGCCACAGCTTAGTTTAGTTTGGAAAATTTCTAAGGATTCTATAATATCTTTTAATAAAGCTTAGGATCTTTCATAATAAAATAGCCTACTTCATGACCTTTTTTTCAATTTCTTTGCAAAAAGTGCCAATAATTTTATTATAATTAATCATAAAATATTTATTAATTCAAAACATAAATTAGAATCACAGATAAAACCTGGAAGTCAAGTGTACCTTGAGGTGCTCGTTCAACAGTATTTTCAGGTACTGATTATTAAATTTCTGGTGAAATAAATGAATGATCTTATTCAAATCCTTAAAGAACATGAAAATGATATTAAGGAAGATTTCAGTGTCAAAAAAATAGGTATTTTTGGTTCACAGATTCGTGGTGATTCCAATGATGAAAGCGATGTTGATATCTTAGTTGAATTTGATAAACCTACTTTGCACAATTTTATGGGCCTTATATTCTATTTAGAAGATCTTTTTAGTAAAAAAGTTGATCTGGTCACTGAGAAATCCCTGAGTCCTTATATCAAATCTACAGTAGAAAAAGAGGTTGTCTGGTGTGAGTGATGACGATTTATTTTTAGGACATATACTTGATGAAATTACTTTTATTGAAGAAAACTTCAGCCAGATTTCATTTGATAGCTTCATAAAAAATCCTGTTCTCCAAAGGGCATCTATAAGAAGTCTAGAAATAATTGGTGAAGCTGTTAAAAATTCAAAGAATTTTCGATGCCCGAAAAATCTTCGATTTTTGGACGGCTGTTAAAAATTTATCTGAAAGTTTTAAAGCAGATAATCCGGAAATTGAATGGAAAGAAATCGCTGGAATGAGGGATAGGCTTATACACCGCTATTTCAGTGTTGATTGGGATATTGTTTGGGAAGTTATTAATAATAGACTTCCTGAATTAAAAAATATTATAAAAATGGCTTAAAGTAGATTTTTTATTTTATAACATTTTATCGTCTTCTTTGAATTCATCAAAGTCCATTTAACCAATTAATATTTCACTATTTTTCCATATTTTTCATTTTCTACCCACAAATAATCCACTTATATACACATCATTTATAATGTCTTAAAACAAAGTATAAATACCATAATACTTTTTAAAATTATAAGAGCAAAACCATGAAAACTATACAAGACTGTCTATTAGAAAAAAACGCAACTGTAGAGGCCTTAGGACAGGGCAAACAATCTATTTTAATTAGGAACTATGAAAATACTTTGAAAGAATTTTTACTTTATCCTACTATTGAATATCTGGATGATGAAAAATACCTGGACAGCTTCCAAGATAAACATCATTCTTTCATCAAGAAAAATTCCAAGCCTGATATAGAAGGTCCTGAATTTGAAGTCAAATACTATGCCAAAGTGGAAGAAGAAATTAAAAAACCAGCCGCTAGTATTGAAGCTATAAATAAGCACCATATGTGGACTGATGAGTATGTAAATGATTATATGAACGCTGATACTACCATTGTTTGGCTTTTAAGAGTTTACAAACTAAAAGAACCAGTGGTTATCAAAAGAACCAATGGTATGGTTTATGCTGACGTGGATGAAGCAATTTCCGTAGAAGATATTGAACCAGTATTATCTGATGCAGAATTTAATAAATTAAAAAAGAGTTTAAAATAGATCTTTTTCTATTTTAACTATAATTTTCTTTTTAAATAAAATATGATTAACTCTAATGATTTATTAAACATTTTACTATCTTTATTTTACTCAAATCATTATTTTTAAGATTAAGACTAATTTAATAAGCATAATTGACTTTTTTATCAAATTTAATTCTATACAGCCGATTAATAGATGATTATAAATCAGACAATTTATACTATTTTACTTTATTTTTAAATTTAAATCATCAACTATTCTACAATTTAATTATGGTTAATTATTTTGTCCATATCCTCCATGATTACTTTTCATAAGCTCTCCACAGTATTATACCACATGAAAATAAATAATTCTATAGAACATTAATTAGGTGATAAATATGGCCATGAAAGTCTATGATTTAGTAAATAAAGCAGAAGAAATTGAAAATGCAACCATATATGTGGAAAATTATACCAATAAAGAGGATGCTAATGGAAAAGAAATCCACGTGGTAGAAATTAATTTAGAAGATACCGACACCGAAAAGGTCACCGGCCCCTATATCCTGGAAGCAGATACCAAATCGGCCCTGGACTCGCAAGTAAAATTCACCCTGGGTGCCTATTTTAAGAAAATAGACGTGGTAAACAAGTTGTATTAATATAAATAATTATTTTAAAAAGGCAGTTTGATGATTAATTGAACAGAAAAAACATATTAGGATCATTACCTGATTCTCAAGATATACAAAATAAGTAAGTAATTTAAGAAGTTTTTTGAGTATAAAAAACAATATAGTGCTTTTAAATCCTCAAAAATAAATAATTATTTTATTATGCATTATTTAGGGTTAAATTATTTTTGAAGTTTACCTTTTATTTTTCCTTCAATTTCTTTAGATTTCCCTTTAATCTCACCCTCATATTCTTTAGCTTTTCCTTTAATTTCACCTTCTTTTTGTTTAACTTTTCCTTTTAATTCATCTGTTTTTTCTCCCATAGAATTCCTCCTTATTGTTTATTTAACATTTTAGATTATTTATATATCCTAAATCCAAAATAGGAATAATCTGATATGAATTTAATAGTTATGAACCATTAGAATCTAGTTGATGAATTATTCCAGGTTTTGGTACCAACCATTACCGGTACTCCCCTTGAGTTTAGGGATTATAAAACTTCTCATAACTGTTTGCAACATGACTTTGAACATATATCTATGGTTAAGAAGATATTTAGGCCGAGTATAAAATTTTAAGTAGG
>DAWK01000080.1 GCA_002509745.1 Methanobacteriaceae archaeon UBA349
CCAAATACTGCCTCTTCAGGAATACTTTTAAGTTCTTCGGTACTGTATCCTACTGCCTGAGCCTGTTCAGTAACTGAATCTGCTCCTGAACAGCATGAACAAGAGGAATTTTCTTTTTTTGCTATTTTGGAGTACCTGTCTTTTACGAATTCCTTGATTTCTTTTTCCTGCATTTTAAAACCCTCAAAATTTTAATTTAATCAATTTATGGTGAAATTTTTATTCAACTTATTTCCATATATCCAAATTCATGGATATAATCACTATATCTAAATATATGGATATAGTATATAAATGTTCTGTTGATTCTTAAGAGACAATTATAAGAATTAAATTAAAATCGACCAATTATTATCTTAAATTTAATGGGAACCATTATGGGCTGTTTTATCTAGCTAATTTTTTATTCTTTTAGGCATCCTGAGGATATAATTCCCATAACTTATAAGGCAAAATTTACAGAAATTATATCAAATTTTAATTTCCTACAGGAGAAAAAAACAAAATGAAAGTAGTAGTAATTGGTGGAGGGGCCGGTGGGCTTTCCACAGCTTCCAACATACGTAAATACGACGAAAATGCTGAAATAACCGTTATAACTCGGGAAGAGCACATAGCATACTCTCCATGTGCAATACCCTACGTATTGTGCGGGGAAGTAGATTGCTTTGAAAATATAATCATGCATGAACCAGAGGATTATCTGGAGCGGAATATCGATGTTATAATTCAAGCAGAGGTAGTTGAGGTAAAAGAAGCGGAAAATACTATTAAATACCATCTACAAGAAGGCCAAAATGATGTTGAAAAGGAATTAAAATATGATTATCTAGTAATTGCCACAGGAGGTTCTCCTTTTATTCCACCTATGGAAGGGTGTTACCTGGATGGAGTTTTCAAAATCCGAACAATTAAAGATGGAAAACAAATAATGAGATGGGCTGAAAAAAGCAAAAAAGCTATTGTGGTAGGTGCTGGATTAATTGGCCTGGAAATTGCTTTTGGCCTTAAAAATATGGGCTTGGATGTCACCGTGACCGAAATGCTTCCTCAAATCGTTCCTCGCTCACTGGATCCAGACATGGCCAAAATAGTCCAAAATTACATTGAGAAAAAGGGAATAAATGTAATTTTAGGAACACCTATTGAAAAAATCACTGGGGAAACACAAGTGGAAGGTGCCATATTTGGTGATGAAGAAGAAATAAGAACCGATATGGTTATTTTAGCTACTGGGGTGCGCCCGGAAACCACCATGGCTAAAATGGCGGGTTGTGATTTGGGAAGATGGGCCATCGAAGTAAACGAGAAGATGCAAACCTCGGTTCCCAATATATATGCTGTAGGGGACTGTGTTGAGGTATATGATGCCATAACTGGCCATAATACTCAATCTCCTTTAGGTTCCACTGCAGTAAGACAGGCTAAAATTGCGGCCCGGAATATTGTGGGGATTGATGCTAAATTTAACCCGGTTTTGAACTCCATGGTATCTCAGGTAGGTAATCTGGAATTTGGAGCGGTTGGTTTGACCAAAACATCTGCCTTGCAGAATGGAATAAAAGTAATTTCTGGCAAAAGTAAGGCCCTTACCAAGGCCCGTTATTATCCTGGGGCAAAAAGAATTGATGTAAAAATGATCTGTGATATGAAAGGACGAATCATAGGTTGCCAAATCATCGCTGAAGAGCGAGTGGCCGAAAGAGTGGACACCATGTCTCTGGCCATTGCCCAGGAAATGACTTGTGCAGAATTGGCCAATACAGAATTTTCATATGCTCCTCCAGTTTCTATGGTTATAGATCCTATTATTCTAGCAGCAGAGGATGCTTGCGCTAAACTGCAACGTATGCATAAAAGAAAGGAAAATAAAAAAGATTCAAACCACAATATCTCGAATAATCTTAAATCTTGATTATTTTGGAGATATTTTGAAAATTAAAACCTTTTTACCTTTTTTCTTATTTTTTCCTGTTTATTTTATTTAGCAACAATTTCTTTCTCTTTAGAGCTTAATCCCATTAAATATCCTCCAAATCCAATCAACCACAGCACTATGGGGTAAGCGACCCATCTTTCAACTCCGCCCCCTCCCATAATTGGTATAAAAATAATGGCGGTAAATAAGAAAAACAGGCCAGTAATTCCAAATAAAACGGATAAATATTTAAATGGCGAATTGATCAAGCGGTAGGAGTAAATAGCAGATACTCCTCCGCTGATGAAAGTGGTCAGAGCAAATAGAGGGTGCTGAGGATTCACATTTCCTGGAAATATTCCCACACCTAAAGCTCCTAATCCTAATAATCCTATTAGAATTGTCGCTATTTTATCATTTAAGGCCCTAAATAAGAAATAAGTACCTAAAAGAACTAAAATACCCACTATAATCATGCTAAAATTGAATATGGTGGCGGATGGCTGGGTTATGATACTGTTTGGTGGTTCGGTGGCCCCCAGATCACTAATCATACTATCTGAAGTGGTGTAAGTATATTTTTCAGGATAGAAAGTCTCAGCGGTAATAATCCCCATCAAAATTATAGAACCTACCAGGAAAAAAAGAAGCCCGGAACGGGTGAGATTTAATTTATTAGAATTTTTTATTTTTTCGGTCATAGAATCACAATTTTATATAAAATCTGATTAAAATTATTTTGTAAATTCAATTATTTTTATTTTACAATTTATAAACTAACGTTCGTTAGTAGCAGTGTTTTTCAACCTATATAAAACTAACGTTAGTTCTAAACAACTAGATTTGAATATATGATTAATTTTTTATTATAACCAAAAAATTAAGATAAATTCTGGAATTTAAATTTTTAAAGATAAAAAAAGAATTATAAAAAAATTAAAGGAAATGGAGAGAATTAGATGATTCCTTGGAGGCGGCACATCTTATTAAAAATTAATTGAATGGATTTCAATTAAAAGTATCTCTCCAGTAATCCCTGTAACATTTTGGCGTGTCTTCCTTCATCTCTAGAGCTTTCATCAAAGAAATCATGGGCAGGATCAATATCACATTCTTTAGCCAGTTTGGCTGCCGCCTTTTTCTCATTGTTGGCCATGGTTTCGCCTTCCAACATCATTTCCAGGTTTTCTCTTAAGGAAGTTTTGATAACACCGTTTAATTCAGCAAAATGCGATGCATGTTCTGCTTCTTCCCCGGCAATGGTTTTCAAGGTTTCAGCAATTTCTGGAAGTCCTTCTCTTTGGGCTAATCGGGCCATGGCCAGGTACATTCCCACTTCTTGACATTCACCATTAAAATTGGCTGCTACAGCTTTTTCTAAGTCAGTTCCTTTACAAATTCCAATTTCGTGTTCGTTTATAATTTCCATATTTTATTCCTCCAAATGGTTTATTTTATTTTTGTGAGTTTAATGCCCGGTTCCCCGGGACATTTTATTTTTATATTATTTCGCAAGGTTAGGGGGTTTTAGCGAATATAAAATTAAATTAAATAATTGAATGCTGGTGTTTAACTTATTGATTAAAAAACCAGATTCATCATTTACAATGTTTTAACTTTCTGGGCCAGTTTTTTACCCACTTCAAAGATGGCATCCAGCTCGTCCTGGTCAGGAACATATAATATTTCGTATTGTTCCCTGACATTGAATCCGCAGTCAGTTAAATCCTTGGACAGGCTGGCCGGTGCTCCTCCTTGGCCACCCATGGATCCAAAGGTGACTGCCAATCTTTCTCTTCCAGTACGGTCGAATTTCAATCCTCGGAGATAGTAAATAAGGTCTCCCACACTAGGGAATGGTTCATCATAAATGGTTGGTGCACCCAAGGCGATAGCTTTACTGTCCAGTATAGACTTAACAATCTCACTTCGCTCATCTTCGTGGAGGTAGTAGATTTCCACGTTAATTCCCTCACTCATTACACCTTCAGCCAGTGAATGTGCCAGTTTCTGTGTGGAGGAATGCATGGTATCGTATATGATGGTGACCTTGTCCTCGCACTTTCCAGTGGCCCATTCACTGTAGGCCCCGATAACTTTCATAGGGTCGGTCCAGATTTGACCGTGTGATGGTGCAATCATTTTTATTTGTTCTAATAATCCTAGATCGGTGACTTCCTGGAATTTTTTCAACACTAATTTGGATAATGGTGTAATCAGGTTGGCATAGAACTTTTTAGTGGCATCCATTAGAATGTATTCTGGAATTTGATGATCGTATCTTTGTGGGAAGCACAGATGCTGTCCAAATGCATCATTTGGGAATAATATGCCGTCTTCCACCAGTAAGGTGAACATGCTGTCTGGCCAGTGCAAGAGGAAAGCTTCTAAAAAGGCCAGAGTTTTTCCTCCCAGTTCCAGAGCTTCTCCAGTACCTACTTTCACGAATTCTGCTCCTTCCAGAGCAGGGAAATGCTTTAAAAGACCAGGAATTGCAATTTCTGTGCAGTAAATAGGGGCTTGTGGGAATTTCTTATGTAATTCTACCAGTAATCCACTGTGATCTTTTTCCACGTGGTTTTGAACAATAACATCAATATTAACTTCTCTTCCCTCTTGCTGGAAGGCGTTTTCGATTCTAGCATAGAGTTCTGGGAATTTTCCAGGGTAGGCATTGTCAATTAAGGCCACTTTTTTCTCACCGAAAACCAGGTAGGCATTGTAGCTAGTTCCATTCAAGGTGTATCCATGGTAAGTTCTCAAATCCCAATCTAATACTCCTACCCAGTATACTCCATCAGTAATCTTTGTTGCTTCTGCTTTCATATTTTCACCGTTATAAAACTTTATTATTCTATTTAAATTATTTTAACAATTCAATGAACTCATTGAACAACGATTTCGTGTTATTTATTGATAATTTATTTATTATGTCATTATTTATTGTCATTGTTCAACTTGTTTGTCTTTCCTAGAATATACTATACTATACGAACTAATATATAATATTTTCTGTTCGCTTCTCCTCGAACATTCTATATTGGGCGAACTATTATATACTAAAACCAGCATATCATTATTCAGGTAGATCAAATGGAAACCCCAAAGAACGTGCAGAAAAATATAATGTCGGAAAATAATAATAAAAGCCCTATAAAGATTTTTTCAACTCCAAAAGGACTAAATGTAGTTAAAAGCCCTGTAAAATCCATTATACTTTCTGCTTTAAGAGAAAAGGAACTGAGTTTCGACGAGATAGTGAAGGTGACTGGAAAATCTAAATCCACCGTTTCGGTCCATCTCAAGGCCCTATCTCAAGACGGGGTAATTGGATCTAAAACTCATCCTGCAGATCAACGTAAAAAGATATTTTTCATTAATTCTCGTTATATTGGTGAATTAAACCAGCAAGAAGTCCAGGAAAGAGAAGAAGAAAAAGTAGAATTTCTTATAAAGAATTTAATAAATAATGGGGATCCTTTTGAATTTTTCCGGCTCATGTTCCACACCTTAAGGGTGGCAATGATTAAAGAAGGCATAAATCTGGACCCTATACTTAATCAGACTGGGATGCGCATCGGGGAGGTATTTTATCGACAACTGGAAAATAAAAAAACCAGCGAGCTATTAAAAAATCTGGCCGATTTCTGGGTATCCAATGGCCTGGGTAGGTTGGAGATAGAAAATTTAAATCCTATTACGGTACGGGCCTATGACTGTTTTGAATGTGGCCTTCTTCCTAATGTGGGTGAATCTGCATGTTCAATGGATGCTGGAATATTGGAAGCTGTCTTTTCGGCTCATTTATCTCAGAAAATTATTGTTAATGAAATTAAGTGCTATGCTAAAGGAGATAAGTACTGTTGTTTTGTTATTGGATCTTTGGATGAGCTTTCTGAAGAGTTGTCTCCTGATTAACTTTTTGAATATTAGTTGAATAATAATCTGATTTTGTAGAAAAATTAACTTTATTAATATTTTTTGTTAAATAAGTCAATTTTTATATTTAAAAATTCAAATATTATAATAATAATAATAATAATCGGAACATTTTTCTGATTTTAAATCCATTAAGGAATTTTAAAAGGGGGAATAAATATGGAAAATCAGCAATTTTCAATAGTAATTAATGCTCCAAAAGAAAAGGTCTGGCGCACCATGCTTGATCTGGATACTTACAAAATATGGGCCGAGCCATTTATGCCGGGTTCTTTCTATGAAGGGGACTGGAATCAAGGCAGTAAAATGCTTTTTCTGGCACCGGACGAGAAAGGGAAGATGTCTGGAATGGTGACCCAGATTAAAGAAAGCAGGCCTTATGAGTTCGTTTCTATTGAACCTACAGGTGTGGTGGAAGATAGAAAAGAAAATACTACAGGTGAAGAGGCCAAAGAATGGGCCGGATCACATGAAAATTATACCTTTAAAGAGATTGATGGCAAAACTGAGGTAATAGTGGATTTATCAGCGCCTGAAGAAATAGATGAAGAATTAAAGCAATATCTTCTGGATGCCTGGACAAAAGCTCTACAAATACTAAAAGAACTGGCAGAAAAATAGAAAGAGCTTGATTTGATAGTAAAAAAGGCATCTAATATCTAAAATAAATTAAAATAATTAAATAAATATTTAATTAAATTAAGTTTTTTAAGATTTAATCGATTTTAATCACGGGAAAACTTCACCAGGGTGGTGGAGAGATATTTCTTATTTTTAACAAAACCTTGCACCACTTCTTCATTCTCCATGGTACAGTTCTGCACGGAAATAATTTCTTTATTCCGCTCATCGGCCTCAATAGTGTTCTCTAGCAATTCACCATGGCGGGAAGTTTTCATTATAACGAAGGTATCTCCATCGTCTAGAATGTTTTCCAGTCTATTATCCACTTTAGGAACAATAACTAGTATCTCATCCTTTTCTACCAGTGGAATACCTGCTGCTGAGGCACAACCTGTAAAAGATGTTATGCCTGGAACCATTTCTACATCATATCCTTTCTCCAGGATCCTCTTTTGAAGGTAGGAGAAGGTACTGAATATGGAAGGATCTCCTAAGGTCACAAAGGCCACGTCATCTCCATTTTCTAAATGAATGGCCACCATGTCTGCGGCCTGGTCCCAGTGTTCTTCCAGAGACTTTTTATCCTCAGTCATAGGAAAAACAGGTTCCAGTGTTTCATAATCATCTTTTCTATTACTTAATGTGGGCTGAACAATGGCTAGAGCTATGCTGGGCTTTTCAGGGGCTGATCGAGGGGCACATATCACTGCTACTTCGCTTAAAATTTTTCCGGCCTTGATAGTTAGAAGTTCAGGGTCACCAGGCCCCACTCCCACTCCTATTAATTTTCCTTTTGACATAAAATACACCTAAGGTCCTTATTATTTAAATTAGTTAGTAAATTTTTTGTAAATTAAAAATCATTGATAATTAATATTATATCTGAATTAAACAGTTAATTACTCTAATTAATTCTAATATAGAATAAAATAATGAATTTTAAACTTTAGAATAAGCGTTTAGAATATTAATTTCTATTTTATACACATTGCTTATATTTATTTATTTATAATTTAATTTAATAATTTCAGATTTTTTTTAATCTATTTGCTTAATTAACCATTATAAAATGGAATTTTTAAAGTTTTACAAAGACCAACTGCTTAATACCTCTGGAGAAGAGCTTATTAATACTTTTCAAATGGTCTCTTTAAACCTATTTATAACATCAAAACTAATATATGTGGCATGGCAAACCCTCTTTTTTGTCCTGATTGTGGAATGATGAGAAATCGTTGTATATGCAGTGATAGGAATAAAACTAAAAGTACAAACTCTTTTAAAAGTAAAATAGAATCTTACGTTAGGCCTGAGAGCACAAAACAGGAGAAATCCAGAGATATACTTTATAACAAATCCTATAGAAATTCTTCTCCAAAACCCTCTACCTATACTCCAAAAAAACCTTCCAACAGCACTATTCTTTCATCTTCCCGACGGAACGAAATAAAAAGTAGATTCCCGGACATCGACGAGGAAATTATTAACAATTTCCCTTTTCCAGATCCGAGAGAAGGGCAGCTGGACATTATATCGGATATTAAAAATGCTATTGACGAAGGATTTCGCTACATTGTCCTGGAAGCAGGAACAGGAACTGGTAAATCTGCTATAGCCACCACCTTGGCCAGAATATATGAACCGGCCTATATTTTGACCATGACTAAACAGTTACAGAATCAATATGCGTATGAATTTGATTTTGGCCAGGTAAAAGGTAGGGGCAACTTTTCCTGCAAGACAGATGATCTGGAATCTGGTTGTGACATTGGGACCTGTCAAACCACTCCCAGCTCTAAAAAATTCCATTGTCGCTATGGGGTGAGCAAATCACCAACTATTGGAGCCATTGAAGCATTCGAGGATTCTTTTGGCAATCCAGTATTTTTCCAATCATCAGACCACTGTCATTACTGGGATCAAAAAGCGGATGCAGTTAATAGTGACATCACCCTCATGAATTATGATTATGCCCTTCTGGAACTGAATTACGTGGGGCATTTCGGAGCAAGGGACCTCATGATATTGGATGAGGCCCACAACATTGAAGATAAGCTCATGAGGAGATTAGAAGTGATCGTTTCCAATCAGAGACTGGAAAAAGATATTAAAAAGGTTATTCCTCCAAAAATGGCCACATTCACCGACCCTAACGATTGGATATTGCAGGTGGAGTTTTTAAGAGATTCCTACCAGGATATAAATGTTAAAGACATGCCTAAAAATAAGGCAGATAGAATAAACCATACCGTTTCTCGACTGGGAGATCTGGCTGAAAATCTGGAGAAAGAACCTAAAAATTGGGTAGTAGATCCTAATCAGGGCGGAGTTTCATTTAAGCCACTTAGAGTTCATCATTATGCTGAAGAGAATTTATTCAAACATGCAAAAACCTGTATATTCATGAGTGCTACTATTCTTTCTCATCAGATGTTTTGCAAGTGGTTAGGCCTGGATCCCCGGGAAGTATATTTCGTCAAAGTGGACAGCCCATTTCCCGCATCTAAACGGCCTATTGAATTCAAATTAGCAGGTAAGATGTCTAAAAACCGTATTAAACGGACTGCTCCTGATACTTTACCTATTTTAAACAAGATTCTTAAAAGGCACCAGCACGATAAGGGGCTGATTCATACTCACAATTACCAGTGTCAAAATTATATCATGCAAAAAATTCCTAACTCTCGTTTAACACCCCACAATTCTATGAACCGGGAGCGAGTTTTAAAGCAATTTGAAAATAGTTTATCGCCTCTGGTCCTGGTGAGCCCTTCCATGAGTGAAGGGGTGGATTTGCCCTATGATAAGTGCCGTTTTCAGGTTATTTACAAGGTTCCATTCCCTTATCTGGGCGATAGACAGGTAAACATGCGCCGAAAACGTGACCAGAAATGGTATGCCTATAAAACTGTAATGACTCTTATGCAGGCCTATGGGCGGGGAATGAGGGCCCAGGACGATGAGTGTTACACCTATGTGCTGGATGAGAATATAAAAATGCTATTTAAAAGTCCATTGTACCGTTCTCTGGTACCTGAATTCTTTAAAGAGGCCGTTATTGAGGATGAATGAACTGATTAATGTGTTTTAGATAAATATCCTGAATTACATAAATGGCTTATATAATGGCCAGGATATATTAAAATGGCTTTTCGTTCTTTTCTACAGCTTTTATAACTTTTTTAATTCTTCTTTTCCGGGTATCTGGCCTTTTAGCACTTACAATTAACCACAAAACCTGTTTTTTCACAGAATTTGAAAAATTGTTATAATTTGAGCGGGCCTCTTTATTTTTTTTAAATTCAATTTCTAGATTATTGGGAACAATTAAATCTTCCACATCATCCATTATGCTCCAGGAACCATTTTTCTTGGCAATTTCAATTTTCTTCAGACCAGCAGGGGTCATGGTACCTAGTTTTATAAGTTTTTCCACCCGTTGCTTGTTTATACGCGACCAGGTACTGTTTGGCTTGCGGGGAGTAAATAATTGCATATATCGCTCTTCATCTAGAGCATGGGCCGTGCTGTCAATCCAGCCAAAACTAAGGGCCTCTTCCACAGCATCATCATAGGATACCCTTGGTTTTTGGCTTCCTTTTTTATAATAAATGATCCATATGCCTGCTGAGGTTTTATGGTTATCTTTTAGCCACTGCTTCCATTCTTGGCGGGTGGCCGGATAATAACGGCCTAAGTGGGAGCTGGGAGATTTCATCATGTTTGATATTATGGTGGTGATATTAATTAAAAAATTTCTAATTGAATTTAAAAATTAATTAAGAAAATTAAACTGAAATTTGTGATAAAACTAAATTTAATGTCAAAATAAAATCTGAAAATAAAGTCAAAAACATAAAGAATTAATAACTATTTTAAATTACCAGTAATGATTAAAAAAGCAGAATTAACAAATGGTAGTTCTCTAGAGGCCATAGAGAGCGAAAGGTGATTTTTCAAGTCAATTGAAAATCGGCCTCTGTCAACGAACTATAAAAGTAATAGTATAGCGGACCTGGGGGGATTTGAACCCCCGACCTTGGGATCCGAAGTCCCACGTCATATTCCAGGCTAGACTACAGGCCCTTAATTATAAATTTAGTCTTAATATAAGCAAATTAGTTGTTAGATGGTTTTCCCTTATAAACTATTCTGTTAAAAATAAAAAAAATATTTAGAATTATTCTAACAAAATTATATTTCAGAACCACCATCCGGCGCTTCTTTTTCTATAATTTCATTCTCAGGTGATAATTCTGTTTTCATATGGCAATATAATAGTCCAAAAAATCTGTACTGGTACATTAAACTGTAACTACTGATTAATAATGATACTAGGAGACCTATCAATAACCCGGCCAATCCAAAAAATTCTATTGAAGAGAATAGATCAGATATTAAAGACAATAAACCAGCTATGATACCCGCTATGAGGACATAAGCAAAGTAGTTTAACCAGCCCATATTTTTTATGATTCCTAATATTTTTTTAAAGTCAAAAGCGGCTTCTAATTTCTTTTCATAGGCCATATTGTTCACAGCGGTAATATAGATCAGGTTGATTATTATAAAAACCAGAAGTCCTATAATCAGCAAAACAATAGAACTTGCTGAAATACTCATCATAACCACAGATAGGATAATGAGGATAGCTGGAATCAAAAAGTAGACTATTGAGATTAAAATCAGCTTTAAACCATCTATATACATCCTACCCCATTCCACAAATTCCGGCAACTCATTTTTGCCCTGAGTGGTTGCTTCAATAATTCGCAGGGAATAACCCATAGTCAGAGGAAACAAGAATATTGTAATGCTACTTAAATATAAAAGAAAAAGTCCTAAAAATCTTTTCATATCACTAAAAGGGAATTTAATTGAATTTGAAATCATATCTCCAAGGTTCATGCATATTACTCCAGTAAAGTTCTTTGTTTTAATTAATTTAGCTAATTCTTAATATTACATTTTCTGAATTTATCTTTTAGATTTTTTAATATTTGAATGAATTTTCAATTCTTGCATGTGTTTATAAAAAAATAAAAAGTTATATTTAATTTTCATTGTTCTGGGCAAACCGAGGCTGCTTTTCTGCCAATTTTTCATGGTCATCTTCATTTTCTACTTCAACTGGATAAACAAGGCCCATAAATCTTCCTTGGAAGGCATATTCAAATGAACTGACTACTAAACCTATTATTATCAGGCTTAGGATGTAACCACCGACTCCAAAACTTTTAAGAAGATCAGGCAAAATCAGGCCAATGGTGGTGGTTAAAAAGATAACGCACACGAAGAAAATTCCGCAAATCAGATATTTTCCCCAGCCCAGCATTTTAATCTCTTTATAAATCTCTTTAATTTCAAAAGCGGCCCCAAATTTATTTTTGTAAACCATGCGGGGTAGGGCAATCATTTGTATCAGATAACTCAGGGCCAGGAGTATTATTCCAATTCCCAACAATACTAGGGGCAAGGTACCGTCAAACATTTGAAGATTCAAGGAATAGGCGGAACCAGAGTACATGGCCATAGTTTGATCACTGATCTGACCGGTTGCCAGTATGTTTTTACTAAAAGAGGTATATATTGATATCATAATTGCTAAAATTATGAATATTCCTGCGGGAATAGAATATACAAGATTCACCAGCAGAAATTTTAATCCATCAATAAACATATCGACGAAATCTTCAAAAGGGGGCATTTCATGAATTCCCTGAGAAGTATTTTTTATTATTCTCAGTAAATATCCTCCGGCCAGTATCATGGGCAGTATGAGGGAACTGAATATCAGTATAAATCCCAGGGTGAGGAATCTAACTGGATTGGAAAATGGAAAGGTAATTGAGTCGGATATTATTTCTTTAATTTTCATTTTATGTCTCCTTTTTTAATTATTTCATCAATTTCAGTTGTTTTTAAATACACTAAACCTGCAAATCTGCTTTGGAATATTTGTAAATAACTTAAGGCAAATAAAATCAGGAACATATATTCTAAAGCTCCTAATTTAGGCCAAACTACGATTACCGTAATTATAGTTTCCATTAAGGTGAATATTAACACAAAAATGAAATATTTGCCATTTCCCAGTTTTTTTATTAATCCAAATATTTTTCTAACATCAAAAAAGGCCTTAAATTGTTTTGTATGGGCCATATTGCTCAAGGCCATGATGAAGAAATAATAAAGAACTAAATTGACTAAAGTAAGGATAATAAGAGATAATATGTTATTTCCTTCTAAATTAACACCCATGACCATTAAAAAACCGCCGGGAATCATCAAGATCATAAAGCCGCCTATGATATATTTCAGGCCGTCTTTAAACATTAATTTCCATTCATTAAATTTAGGGGCCTCATTTGAGCCATTAGAACTTGATTCTACGATTCTTAATAGATATCCCATTCCTAGAATAAAGGGCAATACTAAAGGACTTCCTATAAATAAGATTATTAAAATTAACCATTGTTTCAAGTTGATAACTGGAAATTTTAATGAATCAACAAATACTTCCTTAAAATTCATTTTTTAACCTCTATCACTTTCATTATTCAATTATTCGTCTTGTTTTCTGGATAAATCAAACCTGTAAATCTGCTGGCAAATATTATTATATAGCTTAAAATCACCAGACTAAACAATATAAAACTTATATTTCCCCAGATTCCGTTAAAGCTTATAAGATTTTTCATTATCCCTATCGGAACCTCGTTTATGAATTCAGCCACCAAGGTAAAAATAACTAATAAAAACGTGTATTTTTTTATTCCCACTTTTTTTATTAAATTAAATATTTTCTTAATGTTAAAAGCAGATATAAAACGTTTTTCATGGGCCATATGGGCCAGAGACATGACAAAAAACATGTTGAAGGCAATGGTGAAAACGGCGGTTATAATATAAGTTTCTGGACTATTTAATGTAGTAAAATTGATTAAAAGTTTTTCTAAAGCCCATAGAATGCCATAAAAAATTGTTCCAAATATTAGGAACATGCCCAGGAATTTCGCACCATCCAACAACAGATTTCTCTTAGTATCATAGGCCCATAATTCTTTAGAACCTTGAGTTGTCTTCCCGATTAATTGAAGTAAGTAACCGCAGGCCATAATTCCGGGAATTATTAAAAAACTGGTTAAAAATAGAATAAATATGGTTAGAGTTTTTTTCAAATCCAGAAATGGATAAATAAGGGAATCTTTAATGATTTCTTTAGATCTCATGTCTTATCATCTACTTTCTCATATCTATGCTTCATTATTAGTTTTATTTTCACTTTTAAGAGATTTAATAGGATAAATTAATCCCCTGAATCGGCTACCAAATATCAATATGTAAGTGCTTATTATCCCATTGAATATCACATAAGCAAGGAATGAGTAAGAAATATGATTTTCCCAGACCATAGGAATATCTAGGGGACTAATGAAAATGACAGTTGAACTGATGACTAATGTGATAAGATCAACACCCTCTACCATCAATGTAAAGAAAAGCAGATAAATCAAGTATTTTTTCCAACTGACCTCATTAATTAAGCTAATAATTTTTCTGAATTGAAATGCGCCGAAAATGGTTTTTTCATAGACCATATTGCTCAGACCCATTAAAAAAATGATATTCACACCGAAACCAACAATTAGTGAGATTAAAAAGGATGCATAATTCATTGAATTTGGATCAACGGTTAAGAATGCCAATGAAATGAATGAGGCAACTAATAATGGGATTGCATAAATCATGCTAACTATAATAAACTTTATACCATCTATTATCAGTTTTTTGAGGTCATTAAAAGCAGGAAATTCATCTGAGCCTTCTAAGGTACTTTCAATAATCCGAATTAAATAACCATTTAATATTATACCAATGGGAATGATTATTAGAATAAATTGGCCCAGGAATATGGTACTTGAAACCATAATTAACAAAATTAAAAGTTTTCTCCAATCACTAAAAGGATAACGAAGGGAATCTACAAATACATCACTAAAATTCATGTTTATTATCTCCTATCAGTGTAAATATTATTAGATTAATACGATATGTTATAAATTTATTGAAAAAAGTCTCTTAGGGATAAATTATATACATCTTTTAAAAAACTAAATTCATTACTTTATAATTATTAAGGAGATTATCCATGCTTGCCAAAAGAATCATTCCTTGCCTGGACTGCGATTTGCAGGTACCCCACGGCCGGGTAGTAAAAGGAGTAGAATTTAAACAAATCCGCTATGCCGGGGAACCAGTAGAACTGGCCACCAAATACTATGAAGGCGGGGCCGACGAAATAGTATTCTTGGACATCACTGCTTCTCACGAGAGAAGGGAAACCATGGCCGACGTCATAAAGGCCACCACCGAGAACGTATTTGTGCCTATATGTGTAGGTGGGGGCATAAGGAAACCAGAGGACTACGTAAACATGCTCAAAGCTGGAGCAGATAAATGCTCCACCAATACAGCGGCCATTCACAATCCAGACCTCATCAGTGAAGCTTCCAAGATAGTGGGATCCCAGGCCTGTGTCATAGGCATAGATGCCAAGAGAAGGTACATTGAGGACGAGAGCGAGGCTAAGGATAAGATAATTGTAGAAACTAAAAAGGGCCTGGCCTGGTTTGATTGTAGTATCTATGGTGGCCGTGAGTTTACTGGTATGGATGCCATTGCCTGGGCTATGGAATGCGAGGACCGGGGAGCTGGAGAGATTCTACTCACTTCCATGGATAGGGACGGCACCAAGGATGGCTATGACCTGGAACTGACCCGGGCCATAAGTGAAAGTGTGGACATTCCCGTAATTGCCTCGGGTGGTGTAGGTACTCCGCAACATGTTCTGGAAGCTTTCACCCTGGGCAAAGCAGATGCCGCTTTGGCCGCCAGTATCTTCCACTTTAATGAGTATCCTGTGGATGTGGTGAAGGCCTTCTTAAAGGATAATGGTGTTGTGGTTCGGGAGTGAATTAATTATTTTTTTCATAT
>DAWK01000038.1:0-23564 GCA_002509745.1 Methanobacteriaceae archaeon UBA349
CTACCAACCCCGGTTGTATGAGTGCGGCTCGTATGGCCATGGACGCTAAGACCGAAGCCGAGAAGGTTGAAGGTATTGACAAAGCTGAAGTTACTGTTGCTGGCCATATGATGGCCGATGCCATTAATGAAATGGTTAACAAATAATTTAGCTTACTATATTTAATTAATAAATTAATTAGCATAAAATTTATTTTTTTATATATTCTATTTTTATTTTATAGTTTATTTTTGGTGATTATATGGTATCCTGGAATATAGCAGCAGTGGTAGGTGTTCCAGGAGTGGGAAAAACATCACTCTGTAAAAGTGCTGTTAAATCACTGGGATGCAATTACATCAATTATGGAGATTTGATGTTAGAAATTGCCCGGGATAAAACCCTGGCTGAAACTGATAAAGAAATGTTCGCATTAGATATGGAATTGCAGTATGATATATGGAAAGAAGCAGCCCATAAAATTAATGAGAGAGAACATGTTCTTGTAGATCTGCATGGCCTGGATCAATCTCCTGAAGGGTACCTTTTTTCATTGCCTTTAGAAATCATTTGCCCTTCCACAATCGCCATAGTTGAAGCATCTCCTGAAAATATACTTTTTCGCCGGAGAAATGATTTTTTAAAAGATCGTATAAAAGACGATTTTCGAAGTTTAACAGAGCATATGAAGATGCTTAGAATTTCTATGTCTATTGCATCAGTTATTTTAGGAAGTACTGTTTATTTACTTCAAAATGATGAAATAAACAAATCAAAAAAAGAATTAATAGACATACTAAGTTTTTAGAGGATAAAATAGGAATTAAGACAATTTAATCCTTTATTTGCAATGGATCATTTAAAAAGCGTAAAGGATATATACTAGAAACATCAAAGGTTGAGAATACCCCTTTTATTCTGAAATAATGAAGTTAAATAGGAATAATGTTTCATAACATTTTCTAATACCTGTTTATCAGGGGCCCGTGGCTCAGGTGGTAGAGCGCACGGCTGATAACCGTGAGGCCCTGGGTTCGAATCCCAGCGGGCCCATTTTGCTTTTAATTTTGAATTAAATAAATTAAATAGATTTTTTACTCTTTTTAGAATATTTTAAGACGATTTCTATTATTCTAAATTAATTTTCTACTAAATTAATATGAAATTTTTATTTTAAAATAGTATAAAATAGTGGACTTTTTTAATTACGATTTTAAGCAAACCAGATATAATAAATTTTAAATTATGTATCCTAGCTTAATTAAAAATAAGCGATTTAAAGTCGTATTAAGTAAAAATAATGCAAAAAAATAAGGTAATTGAATAATAAAATTACCTTGCTCCAGCCTCAGGTATGTATACAAGTACAATATATAATTTATTTTATTAAAAAAATTTTATTTTGTGGTATAAATAATTAGTGAAATAAAAAAAGATGTAAAAATAGTGATTTATCCTAATTACTAGTTTTAATAAATTTTTTTAATTTTTCAATTGATTTTCCAGATTTAACAGCACGATAAGCAATTTGAGTTCCTTCAATCAAATTATTGGACTTACCAGATAAATATATAATGGCCCCTGCATTAGCTAGAGCAATTTCTAAACGAGCCTTGTCCATGATGGAATCGTTCTTACCATTTAAAACATCCAGAAAAATTTCAAGATTTTCTTCTAGAGTTTCCGGGGCCTTAATAAGATCACTTTTAGTTTTTTGAATTCCAAAATCTTCAGGATTTAATTTTTTTATTTCAATACTACCCTGATCAAGAAATGCAACCAGTGTAGGGCCAACATTGGAAATTTCATCCATTCCCTGTTCTTCATTTTCATCAAAACCGTGTACTACCATTGCCCGCTCGACACCAAGATTATTGAGAACATTAGCCATTATTTCCACATAATTAGCATCAAATACTCCTAAAAGTTGTATATTAGCTCCAGCAGGAGATGTTAGTGGGCCTAAAATATTGAAAACTGTTCTTATACCTAAAACGTGGCGGACAGGCATTACATTTCGGGTTGCTGGGTGAAAATTAGGAGCGAACATAAAGCCCATGCCTGATTCTTCCAGGCATTTAGAGACAATTTCAGGAGAAGCATCAATTTTAACACCCGCTGCTTCTAATATGTCCGCGCCGCCACAAGAACTGGTGACTGCCCGATTACCATGCTTGGCCACATTAACTCCTGTCGAAGAAGCAATTACAGCTGCGGCAGTACTTACATTAAAAGTTTTAAGTGTATCGCCTCCAGTACCACAAGTATCAACTAATTCCACACCTTTAGAAACATTAAGGGGGGTGCAAGCTCCTCGCATGGCCTTAGCAAAGCCAGTTATTTCGTCTACAGTTTCACCTTTGGTGGCTAAGGCTGCTAAAAGGGCAGCTATATGAATATCGCTGGCATTTCCAGATATCATCTCTTCCATACATTGAAAGGCCTCATATTCACTTAAATTTTTCCCAGAAACTATTTTTTGAATATATGTAATCACCAAATCACCTTATTAATTTTAAATAATTTTTAAATAATTGAGTTAAATAAATTAATTAAATTAAATACTCAAATTTTAATTATAGTTAGTTATTAAATCAAACGTTATCCTAAATTCGATATAGAAAAAAATAAAAAAATTAACCAGAAATCAAAATAAAGATAAAATAACAATTAAATGTCACTTAGTCCATAATAAATGCTATTTAAAGTTTTATAGTCCCTGATTTATTGTTAGTTTATCTTATTTTTTGTGGCCTCTTTTAGCTTCCGGGTGTAATCTCCAATTTCTTCCAGCATTTTCTCTTTTTGATTAAGATTTTGAGCAATTATATCAATAATGGCACTGCCTACAATAGCCCCTTCTGCACCGGCCTTAATGACCTCTTTCACATGTGAAGGTTTTGAAATACCAAAGCCCACCATTAAAGGCAAGTCATTGTGTGCTCTTATTCTTTTTATAAGGTCTACCGTACTGGTTTTAACCTCGCTCCTGGCCCCCGTGACTCCCATAACCGAAACCAAGTATGTAAAACCTGAGGAAAACTCAGAAATAGTTTTCAGACGTTCATTGGTAGTGGTCTGGGCAGCTAAAAATATCTGATTAACACCATATGTTCTAGCAGCTTTTACAGCATCTGATGCTTCTTCGGGGGGTAAGTCAGCAGATAAAATAGCATTGAGGCCATTCTCATGTGCTTGTTTGTAAAAAAGATCTATACCTCTTTTATAAATTAGATTATAATAGACCAAGAGGCCAATAGGAATAGAAGTAAATTCTCTTATCCTTCGAATAAACTCAAAACCTTTATCAGTAGTCATTCCTGAATTAAGAGCCCTTACATCTGCATCCTGAACAGTAGGTCCATCAGCGATAGGGTCTGAAAATGCAAATCCAATTTCCAGGGCATCCGCTCCATTTTCCACCAGAGTTTTCACAATTTCCAGTGAGGTATCAAATTCAGGGTCTCCAGCCACCACAAAAGGAACGAAGGCCCCTTCATTTTTGGTTTCGACTCTTTTAAACATTTCTTCATAGCTTTCTATGTAAAGTGACTTTTTAGAAGTTAAGTTTTTAGAAGTTGATTTGTTAGAATCTTCACCCATATTTTCACTCATACTTCCACCCCCAGAAGTTTAGCCGCTAAAAACATGTCTTTATCTCCCCTTCCCGAAAGATTCACTACGATTGTTTTTCCCTTATTTTCCGGCATTTTAGCATATTTCTCAGCATAGGCCACCGCATGAGCACTTTCTAATGCAGGCATTATGCCCTCATACTTGGATAAAAGCTGGAATCCTTTAAGGGCTTCTTCATCAGTGATAGGAACATAATTAGTCCTTCCAATAGTTTTAAGGTAGGAATGTTCTGGTCCTACGCCAGGATAATCCAATCCTGCGGAAACAGAATGGGCTTCAGTAATCTGGCCATCATTATCCTGCAGAACATAAGATAATGATCCATGAAGAACTCCCTCACTTCCTGCACTTAGAGTGGCACCGTGATGGCCGCTTTCAATTCCATCTCCACCACCTTCCACACCAATCAATTCCACATCCTTATCAGACACAAATTCTGAGAATATACCAATAGAATTACTTCCACCACCAACACAAGCAATAATTGTATCTGGAAGATTATTTTCAAGTTCAAGTATCTGTTTTCGGCATTCTTTTCCAATTATAGTTTGGAAATGTTTTACCATGGCCGGGTAAGGATGAGGGCCCATGGTGGATCCTATCAAGTAATGAGTATTTTCCACATTAGTAATCCAGTCCCTCATGGCCTGATTTATGGCATCTTTAAGGGTTCTGGCACCACTTTCTACTGGAATCACCTTTGCACCAGAAACTTCCATTCTAAATACATTTAGACGCTGCCGATCAACATCTTCACTACCCATATAAACGTCCACTGGAATGTCCAGCATTGCCCCTACCGCAGCGGTTGCAATTCCGTGCTGGCCAGCACCCGTTTCAGCAATTATTCTATCCTTACCCATATATTGGGCCAATAATCCCTGGCCGAGAGTATTATTTATTTTATGGGCCCCCGTATGGAGCATGTCCTCCCGTTTGAGGTATATTTTACATCCTAATTTTTTTGAAAGGTTTTTGGCCAGATACAGGCCAGTGGGCCTGCCTGCGAATTCCTTTAAGTAGAAGTCTAAATCCTGGTTAAATTGTTTATCATCTTTATATTTTAAAAATGCACTTTCAAGCTCTTCAAGTGCTGGAATAAGTAATTCCGGGACGAAAATTCCCCCATATTTTCCAAACTTTCCATCCATAATCATTTCATCACCACAGTTTTATATTTAAATTAAATGAGTATTTTATATTGATATTTGTTATTTTTAGATTTCTTCTGATTATTGAAGCAATTTTAATGCCATTATCTTAAATAAATTTTATTAATAATTTTAATTGATATTTGGGCCATTTCTAATCAGTATTGGAATTATATCATAGCCTTGAACTTAGTTCATTTTATTGCCAGTTAAATCCTTTAATTAGATGCATTAATTCTTTTATTTTGTCTTTATTTTTAATTCCTGGTGAATCCTCTAGGGAAGAATTGAAATCAACAACATTGAAGAATTGGCTAAATACATTACCTTCTTTTTTTATCTGGTTAGTATCCATTCCACCCGCTAAGAATATCTTAATATCATCATTAGCAGCTTTAGCAATTTTAGCAGATTCTATGGCCAAAGGAATAGGTATTTGTTTTCCAGTTCCACCACTTTTTCCTTTAATTTGAAAATCAAATAATATACCATCGCTAATTTCAGCAAAAGATATGATTTCTTGTTTTTTAGTTTCTTCCAAAGAATTTCCATGTCTATCTTCATGTTCATTAGAAAGGCCTATAACAGTTATTAGCTTAATTAGATTTCCAGTTATATTCTGAGTCGTGTTCCGAGCAATCAAATTTCTTTTAGAAATTGATGAAGAATCCTTTTCTTCATTTAGTCTATTTTTTAATTCCTTAAATCCATTTAAATCCATTCCATGGAGTTGAATATTATTAATTCCAGATTTTACTATTGTATCATAGGCTTCATCAGTTGTTTCAGGTTCTAAAACCAAAACTGCCTTATTTTTATTATTTAGTGCACTTAACATCTCTTGAATTTGGGCCATAACCTGGAATCTGGGAGACCTCTTGACATTAATAAATCCAACATAATCTGCACCCTGAGTTTCGGCACATTTTAAGTCATCCGCACGAGTTATGCCACAGATTTTTACCTGGATTTTATTTTTTGACATGATAAAATCTCCTCAAGACAATCAAATTTCTTTGAACTTTTTTGAGAATTTTGAGGGTTTTTAAGCAAATTGTTCAAAAGATCCATCTCCAGTTCTGTTTTTGGTGTGTGCACGTGATTTTTTGGGATTCGACTTGTGATAAAGCTCAGAAGAATTTTTTGACATTTGAATAAATCTCTGAATTGTTTCTACAACATTATCAGACTGCATTACACTGGTTCCAATCAATAATGCATCAACACCATATCCACACACCGTTTTCACATCTTCCAAATTGTTTATACCACTTTCTGAAACCAGAACTATATCTTCAGGAATCAATGGGGCCACAGCTTTGGTCCTTTTTAAATCTATACTGAAATCTTTAAAACTGCGATTGTTAATTCCTACGATTTCCGCATCCGCATCTATAGCTTTAAAAACATCAATTGAATTTTTACATTCCACCAGTGGTTCCATTCCCAGCGAACGGCAAGTTTCTATCCCAGCAGAAATATCTGGATATATTTCACTCATTAAAAGGACAGAACTTGCTCCATGAGCTCTTGCTTCAAATATTTGATATTCATCCAAAAGAAAATCTTTTCTCATAATAGGAACATCAATTAGTTTTGAAGCTTGATCCAGAAATTCAATATTTCCCTTGAAAAATTTTTCTTCAGTTAATATAGAAACAGCACTGGCCCCTCCATCTTTATAAAGCATTAAAGTTTCTTCTAATCCCCTGGAAGATATATCTCCAAGAGATGGAGAAGCTGGTTTATATTCACAAATTAATGGAAATGTTTCTTTACTTTTTAAGGCTTTTTTAAAGTTTTTTGGATCATCTGCATCTTTTAAATCCTTTTTGATTTCTTCAATGGGACTTTTAATCATTGATTTTTTTAAATCAACCATTCTTTGTTCGAGGATCTGATCAATGGTTATTTTTTTGGTTATTTCAGAACTCATTCCATCACCAAAAAGTTTTTCACAATTTTCTTACCTTCAGAGGTTCCAATAGATTCTGGGTGGAACTGGAGGCCGAAAATAGGATAATCTTTGTGTTTTAAAGACATTATTATATTATTTTTAGTTCTGGAAGTAATTTCAATGCATTCGGGAGTACTTTGAGAATCACAAATCAAAGAATGATATCTGGCAGCTATTAATGGCTTGGAAACCTCATTAAATAAGCCAGTACCATCATGAAATATTTCACTTTGTTTTCCATGAACTGGTTCTTCTTTAATGATTTTTCCTCCAAATGTAGAAAATATACCTTGATGTCCTAAACAAACTCCTAAAACCGGTATTTTATTTCCCAATTTTTTAATTATATCCCTACAGATTCCAAAATCTCTTTCATTAATTGGATTACCTGGCCCGGGGGAAATAATAATCTTATTTGGATTTAAATCTCTTATTTGAGATAAATTCAGCTCATCATTCCTAATAACCTTTATTTGAGAGAGCGATTTAACTAAATCATGGTCAATATTAATACCATTAATGTTAGTATTATTAAATGCATTATTAGATTCGTTAGATTCTTCATTAGAATCATTAAAAAGTTCCTGAACTATCTCTCCAATCATTTGGAAGAGGTTATAGGTGAATGAATCATAGTTGTCAATTATTAATATCATTTAGAATCACCTGACATTTCCAATGAGCTAACTAACGCTCGGGCCTTGTTTTCGCACTCCAAAAACTCATTTTCTGGAACTGAATCATGAACTATTCCAGCTCCGGCCTGTATTTTAGCATTTTTCCCCTGGCAAACCATGGAACGAATGGTGATAGCGAAATTAGCATTTCCATTTAATGAAAAGTATCCTAAAGCTCCAGCATAAGCATCACGAGGCTGACCTTCCATTTCCTCAATAATTTCCATAGCCCTTATTTTTGGAGCGCCGCTAACCGTTCCTGCAGGGAATATGGCTGAAAAAGCATCAACCGCGGTTTTTTCCTTTTGTAAATTCCCAGTTACCCTTGATAAAATATGCTGGACATGGGAAAACTTCTTTATATCCATATATTCTGGAACTTTAACTGTTCCAAAGTCACTGACTTTTCCCACGTCATTACGGGCTAGATCCACCAGCATTAAATGTTCTGCTTTTTCCTTCTCATCATTAAGAAGATCCTGGGCCAGTTGATTATCATGAGCAGTATTTTCACCACGAGGACGGGTTCCAGCTATAGGAAATGTTTCTACTTCCCTATTTTCAACTCGAACCAGCATTTCCGGGCTGGATCCAATTATTTCTCTCTCATCAAGTTTCACATGATACATGTAAGGCGAAGGATTCATTTTTCTTAGAGTATCATAGAAACAAAGTTTATTGCCGGAAATTTTATATTTTTGGGCATTGGAAATAACCCCTTGGAATATTTCGCCTTCTTTTATTCTTTCTTTTGTCTCTAAAACCATTTTTTCATATTGGTTTTGTGAGAAAAATCTTCCATCATTCTTAAAATACATTTTGTCTTCTAAGATATAATCTTCCCGGGCAGTTCTTAGAACTTCTTCCACCCGGTTCTGGCCTAGAGTAACATACTGGCAGCGACTAGAAAGCTTGTCAAATATAATTCCGTCTAAAAACAAACCAAATTCAAAATCAGGGAATTTTCCAGGGCTTAAGTTGACTGGTTCAAAAAATCGGGCCGCTTGATAAGAAACATATCCCACCAAACCCCCACAGAATCCTTTTCTATTGTTTCCTCTGTGGATTAATGATCTTATTTCATTGAAAGGATTTTCTGTATCAAATTCTTCTACAGCATCTTCTTTTTTAATTTCTAAAAATCCTTCTTTGGCAGTTAGGGTTAATTCTGGTTTAAACCCTAAAAAAGAATATCTGGACAAACCACTGTCACTTTCCATGGACTCTAATAAAAAAGTACTGGAATATTTAGAATAAATCTTTTTAAATAATTCAAATGGATCGTTAAAATCCAATGGTATTGTTTTAAGGGCTTTTAATTTAATATCGCCAAAAACATTCACTCCTGCTCATTTTTACGCCTATCTCCATTAATAATTAATTTTTTATAATTTAAACAATTTTGGTAAACAATTGGTCAATTTTGAATTCATCATAAATAATAACCAAATAAAATCTATAACAACTAATTGTCCTATACTATAAAGTACTATTTAAACCTTTTTTGTACATAAATGTTCATTTGTACGCAAGTTTATATAATTGTGTAAACAATAGGATTTTAAAGAATTACATTGCTAATTTTTGCTAAATAAATTGGATTGAATATTAATGATTGAATATTGATAATTGGAGATAGTATGTGGAACAAAATAAAGCATAAGTTTGAAAAATACCCTGCTAGAATGAATGTAGCTCGAAAAATCGTTAAATTAGGCCTCCGAGTTAATTACAACGGGAAAATATACTGTGAAGATGTTGAAATTAGTGATGTGGCCCTAGCCAGAGCTGTAAATGTGGATCGGCGCAGTATTAAATCAACAGTAGAAGTTATTTTGGCTGATGATGAGCTCTCAGAAATTTTTGGAAGCATTATGCCCGCGGGAGCCCTTTTAAAAAAGGTAGCAAAAAATTTAGAATTTGGAGTAGTCGAAATAGAGGCAGAAGCAGGAAATCCAGGGATTTTAGCACAATCCACCCAATTAATATCCTCCAATAACATAAGTATACGTCAGGCCCATGCAGGAGATCCGGAATTAGAAGAAATTCCTAAATTAACAATAATAACTGAAAAATCAATCCCTGGCGAACTTCTAAGTAAATTTCTGGATATAAAAGGCGTTAAAAGAGTTTCCATATATTAAATAGGGCATGAATGGATTGATTCCAGATTATTTTTAAATCCATTAGAAACTTGATAAAATAAAATCAATCTAAAAAAATAACTCAAAAAGAATAAATTAGCTTCAATTAAGCATTTTAAAACTTAATTAAGCCTAAAAAATTTGTTTTTGTAACTATAAATTACAAATTTTGCTGGTCTTCTTCATCAAGGACTTTTAAAAGTTCGTCCCATGCTTCCAAAGATTCTTTAGCAGCTTCATCAGTCATGACTTCAATAGCATAACCCGAGTGGACCAGTACATAACGCCCTTCTTCCACATCTTCCACTAAATCCAATTTTACTTGCTGTCTTACACCACCAAAGTCTACAACAGCCATTTTGTCACTATCATTAATTTCTATTATTTGAGCAGGTGCCGCAATGCACATAAAATACTCTCCATTTTTAATTTTACAAAAATTTAAATTTTTTAAATTTATATAATTTAATATTCAGTTTAAAGATTTAGAATATTTTTTTAGAATATCTTTAGTCGCTATTTTAAATTCTAAGTTAAAACGTGAGTTATTCACTAATACTAATTCTAAGCTAATCTCAAAATTTAAATTAGTATTAACTAATAAATTTAGTAAAGAACATTACATATAAAGATTTGTAGGATTGAAATTTTTATAAGTAGTATTCCCATTAGCATCATAAATAATTCCATCTAAAAATTTCAAAATATTAGCTTGAAATATAAAATAAACACTGAAAGTAAAGGAGTCATTTAATGAGAGTAGTAATAATTGGAGGAGGCCCTGCCGGGCGTGCTGCAGCACTGGAATTGTCAAAATTAGATCAAGATATCACCTTAATTGAAAAAAAACATATGGGTGGCACTTGCTTAAATGAAGGGTGTATGATGGTTTGTGGGCTGGTAGATGTGGCCCGTTTCTTAAATGATGCTGAAAACTTTCAGAAGATGAGAATACTAAATATAAACCCGAAATTGGAGTATAAAAATGTGGCCAATGGGGTAAAAGAAACCCTTAACAAATTAAGGCACGTGAGTGAAAAAGAGATACTGGAAGCTGAAGTAGAGCTAATTTACGGAGAAGCAATTCTTAATGATGGATTTGTAAAAGTCAATGCCCAGGAAATCCATTATGACAAGCTGATTATTACCACGGGTACTCGGCCATTTTATCCACCTATACCTGGAGCAAATATGGCTTTAACTTACTCTGATATCCTTGATTTGGAAAAATTACCTGAAAAATTGATAATTGTAGGAAGTGGAGTGATTGCTGCGGAATTCGCAGGAATTTTCTCCTCATTAGGATCCGAAGTACATGTTTTATGTAGAACTGGATTTTTAAATGTCCTTGATTCTGAAGTAAGTGATTTCGTGGCCAAAAATCTTTTAGAAAAAGTGAATATTCACCAAAATGTTGATGTAGTGGAAATAAGTGAAGAAGGTGCAGTGACCAGTGAAGGTATATTTGAAGGAACCGTACTCATGGCTACTGGAACTATTCCTAATTCGGAATTAGTAGATGGTTTGGTGAAAAAAGGCCATAGGGGAGAAATTTTGGTAAATAAAAAAATGCAAAGCAGCCATGAGAATATTTATGCCGCGGGAGATGTAGTAGGTGGAATAGGGAGCACACCCATAGCCCGTATGGAAGGTATAGTGGCAGCTAGGAACGCGCTAGGAATTTCTGCCCAGGCGAATTACGAATATGTGCCCCATTCTATTTCATTGGATTATGATGTGGCATTTTTAGGTCCAGGAAATTCAAAAAATACTCCTAAGAATAAAAATTCTAATGGTCAGCCCGTTGAAAATATAGTAACTGGTAAAATTCCAGGCACTGCTGGACCAGGATCTTTCTGGAAAGTCCTATCCCGCAAAACCGGTTTTACACAGATGGAAGTTGATTTAGACAGTGGGTCATTGGAAAAATTGTACTCCATAACACCTTCCGCACGGCACAATATGGCCTATATCTCTATGCTGCTGCGCTTAGGCCATAAAACCTATGATTTCGAGAATTTCATAGAAGCACACCCATCTACAGATTCTATTTATAAATTGATGAGATTTTTTGGCAAATATTAGTCTTGAAAATACTAAAATTTACGATACTATAGTTTTTACAGGTAAAAAACTGAAAAATTTTAAATAATTTAATAAAAATTTAGATATCAGTTAAATAAATAAAATAAGAAATAAGAGGAAAAAATGCAAAGAAAATCTGATAATACTAAAAATAACAACAATATAAAAGATTTCAGTGAAGTGACCAGTTTCCATGGCCATGTATGTCCTGGATCTGCACTGGGTTATAAAGCAGCTCAAATGGGCATTAATATGCTTTCTTCCACCAGATCTGAAGACGAAGAAATAGTGACCATTGTGGAAAATGATAGTTGTGCTGTGGATGCCATTCAAGTTTTGACTGGTTGTACCTTTGGTAAAGGGAATCTTATTTTCAATGACTATGGAAAACAGGTTTATAAATTCCTGAATAGATCCTCTGGAGAAGGTATTAGAATTTCTTTGAAAGATTCATTTGAAATGGATAAAATAGACCCTCAATTGAGTATTTTAAGAAAAAAAGTCTCTTCTGGACAAGCCAGCGCAGCCGAAAAAGAACTTTTAAATGAGAAAGTGCAGTCAGTGGCCAATAAAATACTGGAAATGGATGGGAAAAATATATTCAAAGCAGAAAAAGTAAATATGGCTCTGCCCCCTAAAGCTTCCATCTTTAAATCCATTAATTGCCAAAAATGTGGAGAATTAGTTTCAGAACACCGAATAAAAGAAGTTGAGGGAATTAAAGTCTGTATTCCCTGTTCAAAAGAATAAATCTTTTAATATTTTGATAAAATACTGATAAAATACGGATTATTAAATAAATTAAATTTTTTTAAATAAAATCCTAGTCTTTCTTTTTTGATTCTTTTATGATAATATCAGCCACTTTATTTCCGGAATTTAAAACATCTTCCCCATAACTCTGAGCTTCTGCTTTCATTTCAGATATATTGTTCAGAGCATCCTTAATTTTTTCTTCTAATTCATTAATTGGACTTTCTAAAACGGCCCCTGGAAATACAGCAGCCATATTGTGATATCTACCGTATTTAACTCCGGTTAAAGCTACAATAGGCACTTTGCAGGCAATGGCCTCATGAATCATTACCCCATCATCAGATAATATGGAAACATCTGCTAGGTCATAAAGGTCTTGTATCCAATCCACATAACCTAAATAAATTATATTATCTCCTTCAAGATATTTTAAAAACTCATCTTCCAGGGGATAACCCACCACCAGAATATTAGCATCAATATCACTTAAAGAAATGTTTTGAGCAGCTTGTGCAGTTATTTCAAAAAGAGATGAGCCTGAAGAAAACAATAAAGTAGGTTTTTCAGGGTCAAATGATTCTGGCATCTTTTTTAAGGCTTTTCTTTTATCTCCCCCAATTACGTCCGGATTGATAGGAGAATAAGCCTTATAAATATTTTCTTGGGTCAAATTTTGCTGGAAAAGGTTTGATTCAGGCAATACAATGTTGGCATTGAGTCTGGTGCATACTTTAGCATCAGTAGGAGTTATTAAAATTCCAACTGACGGCACCCTGGCCATTTTAGAAGATAAACATCCGATAATGGCTCCGCCTCCAATAATCCCCACTACAACATCGGGTTTTACTTTTCTGATTAGTTTGAATGCTTCCAGCGAAGCTTTAGTGGTTTTAAAGGCAGCTTTAGCCAGCTTCCCCTTGGTGGCCGCGTGTCCTCCCGCCTGAGGAATGCTTATTTTATGCCATTCAATTCCTGCTTTCTCCAATAAAAGGCCTGGTGCCGTGTGGTCCAGAGCATATTCACAATCAATTCCTTTTTTTTCCAGTGCTCGAGCTATATTTATAGCAGTTACAGCATCTCCTCCCATTCCTCGGCCAGTAATCATTAATAAAGCTTTCATGAAATCACCTTGAGTTAAATAATTTCTAATTAATAATAATAATAATAAATTTCTAATGGTTAAATAAGTCTAAGTATTCTAAAATCATGGTTATTTGAGATTTGTTATTCTGATATTTTATTCTGATATTAATTATAGGGTGAAAATTTAGAGTGAAGTTAATTAATTCATATTTTTACAATTTATTCCTTTTACAAATTTCTTTTCTTATATAATTTACCAGTTTTTTTATTATCTGGAGTATTCTGGCCGGTGGAAGCGATACCAATATGGTTAAGGCCCATATCTTATTTAGTTCCTCCCAGCTACGCATTTGATGCTTGTAGAGGCGTTATGCTTAAAGGTTGAGGTTTTGCACAAGTATGGTCTGATTTTCTGGCTTTAATCTTATTTGCAGTATTCTTCTTATTAGCAACCTGGTCTCTTAAAAGAAAGAGTTAATTTAAAAACTATAACTTATAAAATTCCGAAGTTCACTAATTAAATTAAGACAAAATAGGTACGAAAATAGGATATTTAAAAATTATTTAAAAAGAATTATAATTAAAAAGGGTTATAAAAAAGCCTTCTAAATCCTATTTTTATTAAAAACCCATTTTTTATAGAAATTTTTCTTTTTTTGAAGATTATTTTACGGAATAAGTCACCTAATCCCCCACCCGTGAGGACATCCATAAAATAATCCCCAAATGTGGGGTTTTCAATTCCCAGTTTATTTTCCAGGAAAATTTGGAGATTATTTCTTCGAATTATAGCTATCAGAGCAGTTGTTATTAAAAATAAGATCAAAAGGCCCATAAAACCACCATACAAATAGAACATTATTCCCAAAACTATTGCAAATGAATGATTTCCTACTTCTCCCATCATGATCTTTCCATTATAATCTAAAGGAGCATATCCCACACATACAGCCAATATTAGAAGTGGAGTGAAATATAAAGAAGCATCAAAGTTTCCAGAGATTAAATAAAGTAGAATTACTGTTCCAGACATGAATAATATAGTGCTACAAGCTGATCCCGGCTGCATGTCCGCAATATTCAATGGCTGAATCATTAAGGCAACTAAAATAGAAGAAGGACCTAACAAAGGATATCCCAGAATTACAACCATTAAAATTCCCAATCCCCGGAATAATTGTCCTAATTCTACAGGCAAACTTTTAATCTTTTTTCGACCAGTTAAATCATCTAGAAAGGCCAATATTCCCATTACAGCTACAATATACGAATAATTTGGGTTTAAGAAAATTATTAAGACTAAAAATGGGGCTATTCCTACTGCACGAGGAGTACCGCCCCTTACTGATGAATAAAGATTTTTAATTTTTCCCTTGCTCCCTAATTGTCTTATTAATATGTAAAAAATAATAGTTAACCCTGCGGATAGGATTCCTGCTTCTAAAATTTCGATTAGCATTCTTGCACCGATTATGAAATACATCAGCTTACTTTTTGATTAAATAACTTAATTAAACAATTTAAATTCCATGAATATTAATAAAATTTAATCCTATGGGCCAAAATGGCCTTTTTCTGTTTGAATAATGACTGTTTTAAGACCAGTTTCATTAAGAATATCTTTTATTTCTTTCATTTCATTAAAATCCGGTTTTTTCAAATCCATTCTTTTGAATTCAGGCCTATAATCCAGAACACATACTTGAATATAGGGATTTATATCTTTTAGGGCATTACCTATTTCCATTATTTCTTTTTTTGAAATCAAAGAACTATTATAAGGAATTCCAATTCCCATGAAAATTTTTGGATCATCAGAATTATCTATTTCCTTATCCCCATTTTTATCATTATTATTCTTATCTTTATCAAAATCTTTAAATATTTTTTCTTCAAGTCCGTAGTCCATTTTATAATTATCCGCAATGTATTTGACAGCATTCCATGAGTTTTCAAGGTACTTCACTGCCAACTGGTGGTCACTTACTCCAGTGATATTCTGAAATGTTTTTACATTAATTCCTTTTAAATCAATCCCAATACGATTCATTCCAGAATCTATCAACTCATCGATGTATTTAGGAGTTAAAATAGTTCCATTAGTATCAATATGAATATTAACATTCTTGTCATATCGTATGATTGAATTCAAAGTTTTTATGACCCATTTGCGGTTTAAAGTGCTTTCTCCTCCAGAAAAAGCAATGGTATCTAAACCATGCAAATCCTGAAGTCCCAATAAAATTTGCGCTGTTTCTTCCGGTTCAAGTAAATTTCCCTTGCTGGTAAATGCTACCAGATCATTTTGACATTGGGGACATCTAAGATTACAGCCATGGGTGAAACAAATAGCTTCAATAGGTTCTAAATTTTTCTTTAAATTATAAGGAGTGCCCACACCACCAACCCTATGGACCCCAAAACCACTGATCACCCTTAAAGGTGTTTTAAACTTCTTGAAAGTGTTAATTTGCATGCCATTTTCCAGGGGAGTGTTGCAGGATAGAGCCATCTGACCATTTACTTCAATAACACAGGCCCAGCAACCTCCACAATCACATGGAACAAAAAGACACTCTTGTTTTGGTATTATACTTGATTCTTTAGGATCCTCACAAGAGAATTTAGAAATATTTATTCCTAACTGGTGAATGGCATCTTTAACCATACCTGAAGATTCTATTTCATTTCCATTCACCATAACCTTAAAATTCTGCATATAACTCCTCAAAAATTCTATTCCTCATAAAATGATGCTGATAATCATATTATATGAACATTCTACTCCTTATTCACATTTTGAATTTAATTAGTCAAATTATATCTTAAAAGAGCAGCCATTCCACCTAAAGCTTCTAATTGTTTTCCACCCTCATGTTCACTGCTTACCATGATAACTTCCCCATTCATACGCTCTACCATATCCATAACTTTTTCTAAATCTTCCTGACGGACCATTTTATCAAGAACCAGCAACTGTTCTGCAGCACCAGCATTAACTGCGTTTACCACCTGTTTTTTACCATAGGCGACTGCAGATGAAGATTTAGAAATTTGTTCTAAGACCTTATTTACCGAACGCATTTCCCAGGCCACCCTGTTTTCAGCAGTTATTTTCTCAACAGTACCTTTCTTTAAAACTTCACCAATCCCTACTCTTCCACCAGTACCTGTGCTTTCTAAAATAGTTTTTTTGGCAATTTCAGGGTGTTTTTCGGTTAGATATGAATGAAAATCTCCTTTAACAAAACCTGGGCCTGCGATAACTATAGTTTGGACTTCTTTGAATTTTTTTAATGCATCCACTACGGTTTCATAGAATAGAACAACGTTTTTTCGCCTATCCTTTTGTTCAATTCTTTTTCCAGATATGTGTCCAATTAAAGGACCATAATATTCCACACCAAACTGTCTTATAAGACCCATATCTGCGGCGTCATCCTCTAAAACAAGAATTATGGCAGACAATTTTTTTGAAGCTTCAATAGCTTGTTTTAATCTCTTAATGGTCCATCTCGACCATTTTTCCTTCATTATGCGAATAGGAATATTTAGTTTTATTTCTAGGGTGTGGTGTGAACCTAATGGTATTAGATCCTCAGGGCCTTTTTCAATTACGCCTGTGGCCCTCAGTTTACCCGTGTAAATATGAAAATTAAGGCTTTCAACCAGTACGCCCAGGTAAAAAGTTTTTTTGATTCCTCTATCACTTCTAATTTTTTCTCCAGAGGTATCTTGAATCCTGCGAGTCGTTTTTGAGGAAATGATATCATTTTTTTCAATTATGTGAGATAAATGCCATAAATCATCCAATGTCTCAGGAACCAGCTCTATAACGCCTTTTTTCATATCCTGATATACTATACGCATTATTCTACCTCTTTTTAAATGAAATTAAATTATTAATATTTTAGTTCTGAAGTTTTTAATTTATTATAAATTAATTAGTTATACTTTCAAGCAATTATTTACTAAGTTCAATTTTAATATTAATCAGAAGTTATATCTATTTATTTTTAATTTATAAATAATATTTAATTTAAATACTGAAAATCGGTTATTTATTATAAACAATATTGATTTTTAAATTTTTTTAGATAAATGAATATAAATGAAGGAATTAAGTAAGAATAAAAAAAGAATAAATGAATAAATAATATAAAATGTTAATTAATTGAATATAAAATAAGCTTCTAAATAATTAGTATTTACAAGGAGAGCGAAAAATGAGTGATTATTCGGCAGGCTCTGCTGTTTTCGTTAGCATTATCATAGGTTTTATAATCTCAGTATTCTTTGATGGCATATTTGCCATTGCTGTTACCGGTTTCATGGCCACTTACTTAACCCGTTATAAAGAAAGACACACCATTGTTGGTGCTATTGCTGCTCTTATTTTGGGAGTTCTGGTTTTCTTTTTAAACGGCATATTTAGAAGTCCTGAAATGCCTTACAAAATATCATCATTAGTAACCGTTGATTTAGGAAGTTTTATCACGGGTTTTATAATATTATGTTTATTGAGCTTTGGTTTAGGGGCTCTAACCGGGTTTATTGCTAGTAAAGCAGCTAAAAATAAAGCTCCCAGCTAATTCGTTGTGATGAACATTTTATGAATATTAAATATGAAAATTAACAATTTTAATATATTTTGAGGTTAAAATGAAAATTGTCATAATAGGTGGTACTCGAGGATTGGGAATGTGGATAGCTTCTTTTTTAAAAGAAAAAGGCTTTCAGGTTACCATTACATCTAGAGATGAGCTTAGTGGAAACGCTATTTCTAAAAAACTAGATGTTAAATACAGCAGTGATAATCAAAAAGTTGCTGGTGAAAGTGATATAGTTATAATATCTGTGCCCATTGAGAGTACAGAATCTGTAATTAAGCAAGTGGCACCCCATATGAGCAAAGGTTCACTTTTAATGGATGTAACTTCTGTAAAAGAAAAACCAGCCATTTTGATGCATGAATATCTTGCAGAAGGTGCTTACTTTTTACCATCCCACCCCATGTTTGGCCCACGGGTAAGGTCCCTGGAAGGGCAGGTGATTGTTCTTACACCTTTGCAGGAATCTGAATGGTTTGAAACTATTTTTAAATTTCTAGAAGATCATAAAGCAAGGGTTTTAGTAACCACACCTGAAAAACATGACGAAATGATGAGTGTGGTTCAAGTACTAACCCATTTTGCATATATCAGCATATCATCTGCTATAAAAAAACTCAATTTGGATATTAAAGAATCCAGAAAATTTGCCAGCCCCATATATAATCTCATGCTTGATATCATATCCCGAATTGTGGCCCAAAATCCCTATTTGGTTTATTCCATACAGACTCAGACAGATTACGCTTATCAAGCTCGAGAAATATTTATGGAAACTATTAATGAGCTTAATGATATGTTAATTAACAATAATCAGACTAAATTTGTTAATGCCATGAGCTCTGCTGCTAAAAATATGGATGATATTGAGGCAGCATTAGGTAGATCTGATAAAGTTATTTCTGCACTTAATCAAGAAATAAGTGCTCTTAAAGAATCAATTAATAGTGAAGTATTTCTTCGCCATATTTATTCTGGAAAAACACACTACGGAATTCTAAAAGAGATATCGCCCGATTTTGTGACTCTGATTTCTGGTAAAAAGACTTTAAAGTTAAAGATCGCTAATATTGAAGTTTTATCTCCTTCCCAAGTGCAAGATTGGAAATTAAACAATTTAAAACAATATGAATACCATATTTCTGTCATTTTTCCATCCCATTGCGATCCTCAAATCATAGCTTCCGCTATTTCTAATTTGGAAGGAGTGGTCAGCACATCTGTAATGGATATTTATCAAGGCGAACAAATTGATGACAATCAAATAAGCATCACCTTCAGTTATAAAGTCCTGGAGGCTCGTTTTGTTAGGGAAGTTGAAAATCTTCTAAAAGGATTTGGGGCCATTATAAGGTAATTTATTTTATTATTTTTATTATTATATTCATTCAAGATAATTTTAGAATTTATTTAATTTTAAAATCAAATTACTTTTTTAATAAAACTTTTTTACCTATTTTTTAAATTTTCAGGATTATTTTTTTATAGGATAATTTATGAAAAAAATCCGCATTTCATATATAACTACCGAAATATTTATAAGTAATGAACATATATTGTATTATAGTAACAAAAGTTTACTAAAAGATTTTGCAAAGAATTGTTTTGATTTAGTTTGAAATAGAATTAATCTTAAATAAATTGCATAATCCAATTACAAATACTAAAATTATATTTTATACTAAAAACAAATAATTAATAAAAATTACTTATTAAAAGCATAAAAGCGGGGTGTTTTTATGGATAAAAAAGAGATGAATTTAAAAGTTGCTGAAGCTTTATCTCAATCAGATGTTGGTAGATCAATAGCAAGGATAGATCCAGCATGCATGCAAAAAATGGATCTTCTAGACGGGGACATAATTGAAATAAGTGGGAAAAAAATTGCTGCCGCAGCAGTAATATCTTCCCAATCAGACATAGGTCTGGGAATAATAAGAATAGATGGATATATGAGAAAAAATGCTGGTGCTTCCATTGGAGAAGAAGTTACTGTGCGTAGAGCAGAAGTAAAAGATGCTCAAAAAGTAGTTCTAGCGCCAGTAGAACATGAAATAATGGTAAGGGGGGATGTGAGGTCTGCATTCCTTAACCGAGCACTGGTTAAAGGAGACATAATTGTATCCGGAATAAGACAACAACAAGCTCCGAGTAGAATGCCAGGTAGCGGAAGTTTATTTGATGAATTTTTCCGAGATATGGTGGACGTATCCCCTCTTGGAGAAATAAAGCTGGCCGTGGTGTCCACCAAGCCCAGTGGAGTAGTTAAAGTAACTCAAATGACTGAAGTGGAAATTCAGACATCACCCGTAGATGTTTCTAAAATCGAAGGTGTTAAAAACCTGGTTGATGTGACTTATGAGGATATCGGAGGCCTCAAAGAAGAAGTTAAGAAAGTAAGGGAAATGATAGAGATACCCTTAAAGAGACCCGAACTCTTTGAAAGATTAGGAATCTCACCACCTAAAGGTGTGCTTATGCATGGTCCTCCAGGAACAGGAAAAACTTTGCTGGCCAAAGCCGTGGCCAATGAGAGTGACGCTCACTTCATAACCATAAACGGACCAGAAATCATGAGTAAGTATGTTGGAGGGTCAGAAGAACGGTTAAGAGAGTTCTTTGAAGAAGCAGAAGAAAATGCGCCGTCAATCATATTCATTGATGAACTGGATGCCATTGCACCAAAAAGAGAAGAAGTTAGTGGTGAGGTGGAACGCAGAATTGTAGCCCAATTACTGACCTTAATGGATGGTCTTAAAGCTAGAGGACAGGTTGTTGTTATTGGGGCAACAAATAGGCCAGATGCACTTGATGGTGCTTTAAGAAGACCAGGTAGATTTGATAGGGAAATTGAAATCGGAGTGCCTGATAAAGAAGGTCGAAAAGAAGTACTGGAGATTCATACTCGAGGTATGCCCCTAGATGAAAATGTGGATCTTGACGAAATATCCACCATAACCCACGGATTTGTTGGCGCCGATCTTGAATCACTCTGTAAAGAGTCAGCCATGCGAGTTCTCCGCCGAGTACTACCAGATATTAAAACAGACGAAGAAATTCCTAAAGAAATCTTAAAGAAGATGATTGTAAATAAATCAGACTTCAAAGAGGCTTTAAAAGAAATTCAACCATCTGCACTTAGAGAAGTTCTGGTACAGGTCCCAGATATTAAGTGGGACGATATAGGTGGACTAGACAGTGCTAAGCAAGAACTCAAAGAAGCTGTAGAATGGCCTTTAAAGTATCCAGAAAACTTCGAGAAGTTTGGAGTAAGGCCACCTAAAGGCGTCCTCATTCATGGTTCCCCAGGTACTGGAAAAACCCTCCTGGCCCAGGCAGTAGCCAATGAAAGTGATGCTAACTTTATATCTGTTAAAGGTCCTGAATTACTATCTAAATGGGTAGGGGAATCTGAAAAAGGTGTTAGGGAAGTTTTCAAAAAGGCCAGACAAACAGCCCCAACTGTAATCTTCTTTGATGAAATAGATTCCATTGCTGCAACCAGAAGCGGTTCATCATCAGATTCAGGGGTTACTCAGAGAGTTGTAAATCAACTGCTTACTGAAATCGATGGTATGGAAGAATTACAAGATGTATCCGTTATTGCTGCTACTAATCGACCAGACATGCTGGACTCTGCTCTTCTAAGACCTGGAAGGTTTGATAGGCATGTCGAAGTAGGAGATCCTGATGAAAAAGGCAGACTGGCCATATTTAAGGTCCATACCAAAAAAATGCCTCTGGATGACGATGTGGAAATTGAAAAACTTGCCAAATCCAGTGCAGGATATGTCGGTGCAGATATAGAATCTGTGTGCCGGGAAGCAGCCATGTTAACTCTAAGGGATAATCTGGATGCAGAAACTGTTACTATGGCCTACTTCAAAAAAGCCATGGAAAAGGTAAAACCAGCAAAAAACGAAACTGAAATGGTTCAGTACCATTAAGTTTTAAACAAAGAAGAGAATTAAAATCTCTTCTTAATTTTTTATTAATTTAATTTTGTTATTAATTTTCGTTTAATTAATTAATTCTGCTATTTTTTAAAATAATTAATTTTAAATAATTTTTACTCATTTTCGGATAAAGTAAATCACTGAATCACCACAAAATCAAAGCACAGTTCAAGAACTGATATTTATTATATTTATAATTTTAAATCCATTCATAAATATATTTTAAACAAGTTAATATATTTCAATAAAATATTTTTAAATTAAATGGCTAATAAATAATGTCCCAATAAAGAAAATATTTATAGAAATTAAAGTGATATTAAACTATTGAAATAAATAATAGAAATATAATAAGATTCCTTTAAAAAAAATCATCTTGATATGAATTATTAAAAAATAACGGTGATACAATGCCCTATGATGTAAAAGATATTTCACTAGCACCCCAAGGTAAACAAAAAATAGAATGGGTACAAAAACACATGCCTGTTTTAGAGCACATTAAAAAAGAATTTGAAAAAACCAAACCTTTTGAAGGGATCACCATTGCCTCTTGTCTGCATTTAGAACCTAAAACCATTAATTTAGGGCTAACCTTGCAAGCTGGAGGGGCTGAAGTAGCTATGACTGGATGTAATCCTCTTTCAACCCACGATGATGCCACTGCTGCTGGAGCAGCCCTTGGATTGAATATGTACGGCTGGAGAGAAGAAACTAACGAGGAATACTATCAAAACATTCATAAAGTTCTTGATCACGACCCGGACATTTTAATTGATGACGGAGCAGACATGATCTTTTTAGTTCATAGAGAAAGAAAAGAGCTTTTAAGCAAAATTAAAGGTGCTTGTGAAGAAACCACCACTGGAATCCATCGTTTAAAGAGCATGGCTGAAGACGGAGCATTAAAATTCCCAGTTATGGCTGTGAATGATGCCTATACTAAATATCTTTTTGATAATAGATATGGAACCGGACAATCCACCTTTGATTCAATCATGGGAGCCACCAATATGTTAATCGCGGGTAAAACCGTGGTAGTATGTGGTTACGGTTGGTGTGGAAGAGGAGTTGCTATGCGTGCTCTGGGATTAGGCGGCAATGTTATAGTCACTGAAATAGATCCAATAAGAGCCCTTGAAGCTAAAATGGATGGATTTAGAGTTATGCCGGTTCGAGAAGCCGTTAAACAAGCAGATATCCTTTTGACAGTGACTGGAAATATTGATGTTGTATCTGGAGATGACTTTAAATACATGAAAGATGGGTGTGTTATGGCCAATTCTGGACACTTTAACGTGGAAATAAACCAGGATGATATAAGAAAACTTTCAGTGTCCGAGAAAAAGGTTAAAGTAGACATTGATGAATTTGAAATGGAAGATGGGCGTTTATTATACTTGTTAGCTGATGGAAGATTAGTTAATTTAGCATCCGAAAGAGGTCAAGGTCATCCCGCAGAAATCATGGATCTGAGTTTTGCTATGCAGGCTCTTTCAGCCAAACATATATTAAATGAAGATTTGAATC
>DAWK01000038.1:23606-23995 GCA_002509745.1 Methanobacteriaceae archaeon UBA349
TTTTATTATTTTTTTTAAAGATTTTTTATTGAATATAAAATAATTGATTCAAAGCATAATTTGATAATTGATTTTAGATATCCGTATTCCACCATAGGTTATTAGTTTAATGATATTTCTCTTAAGTAGATAGTTTAGATAGTTGAATTGATTTTAAAGCATTCTAAAATGTAATTTTCAGTTTACATAGCAGAAGGAGATTTAATGAGTTTTTTCAAACTTATAGATAAAGGGCCGGGAATTAAGCGACTTTTTGTAGGTGGAGTTCATGGGAAAGAAGGATTTAGTACTATTAAAGCTTTAAAAAGAATTCAAAGCTCTGATGTTAAAACCGGCCAACTTATTATTTATAATTGTGATCAAAGCAAGTATATAAGCACCTTAGATAG
>DAWK01000007.1 GCA_002509745.1 Methanobacteriaceae archaeon UBA349
TATTTTTGATATATTTAAAAAGTGGTACCAACTAATTAAATTTATAATTATATTTTAAATTAATTTTAATTTATTTTCTAAAAAAAAGATTAGAATTATTTAAAATTAAATAGGAAATATTAAAAAAATTATCTAAAAAAAAATTATCTAAATCTTACGAGGTATAATCATGGCATGGGATGAATCAGGAAAAATTTGGTTTAATGGAGAATTGGTTGATTGGGGTGATGCTAAAATGCATGTTCTATCCCATGTTGTTCATTATGGATCCAGCGTTTTTGAGGGAATAAGATGTTACCGTAATAAAAAAGGTTCAGCCGTTTTCCGTTTGGAAGAACACATTGAAAGATTGTTTGATTCGGGAAGAATTTATCGAATGGAAATTCCATTTTCTACCGAAGACATCTGTAAGGCCGTGCTGGACACCATAAAAACTAACAATTTAGAAGAATGTTACATAAGGCCCGTGGTGTTTAGAGGTTACGGCGAATTAGGAGTTAACCCCTTGAAAAATCCACTAGAAGTTGTAATTGCTGCTTGGGAGTGGGGAAGCTATTTAGGTCAAGAAGCTCTAGAATTAGGAGTAGATGTTGGAGTTTCCACTTGGAGACGAATGGCACCTGACACTTTACCAAATATGGCTAAAGCTGGAGCAAATTACATGAACTCCCAGTTGGTTAAAATGGAAGCCTTGGAAAACGGTTATGATGAAGGGATTATGCTTGATTATCAGGGAATGGTCAGTGAAGGAAGTGGTGAAAACATATTCATAATCAAAGATGGTATCATTTACACCCCATCCATGTCTTCCTCCCTTTTAAAAGGAATCACAAGAGACTCTATTATAAAATTAGGTAAATCCATGGATTTAGATGTTAGAGAAGAACAAATTCCAAGAGAAATGTTATACTTGGCCGATGAAATATTTTTCACTGGAACTGCTGCTGAAGTAACTCCTATTCGTTCTGTAGATAAAATAACTATTGGAAATGGAAAAAGAGGCCCTATTACAGAAAAATTACAAAAAAGCTTCTTTGAGATACTTAAAGGAGAAGTAAATGATGAGTTTGACTGGTTAACTTATTTAGAATAGTTCTACCAATAAATCAGACAGAATTGTATTTAAAAAATGCAAGTATAAGTTATAACTTATAAGTAAAAAGTTATAAGTTATACTTTAATTTTATTTTTATAATTTTATAAAATTTATTATATAATCAGAAGCATTAAGTTGAAAGTGGTTATTTTAAGAAAAACAACAAATTTAAATAATATTTTTTGATAAGAATTAACTATTTAATTTCAAATCAATTTTAAGGAAATATTTTAAAAAATAAAAGATAATTAAGGTGATTAAATGGACATTATACAAGCAATAATAATTGGGATCGTTCAGGGTTTAACAGAATTTCTCCCAGTGAGCAGCTCTGCTCACCTGGTATTTGTGCCCGAAATCATGGGTGTGCAATCCAGTCTAGCATTTGATACTTTACTACATATAGGAACCTTGGTAGCGATCTTTGCCTATTTCTGGAATGATATCATACATATGATAAAATCGTTTTTCTCCAGTCTGGGAGACATTCCCAGGAGAGAGTTCAAAAAGAACTTCCAGGAAGATCAATACAAAAAACTGGCCTGGCTGGTAATAATTGGTACCATACCCGCAGGTATAGCGGGAATTTTATTCAAAAGCAACTTTGAGAGTTTATTTAGTAGTATCCTGGCAGTAGGAATATTTTTAATAATTACTGGTTTCTTACTCTGGGGATCTGAGAGATTTAGCCAACGGATTAGGCCAGAAGATAGAAAACCATTAAAAAAATTAACCATTAAAAATTCATTAATTGTGGGTATTGCCCAGGCCTTTGCCATTGCCCCAGGAATATCACGTTCAGGAGCTACCATATCTGCAGGACTATTTTTAGGATTTGAAAGAGAATTAGCAGCTAGATACAGTTTTCTTTTATCTATACCTGCTATTCTTGGTGCAGCACTAGTACAAGCCAAAGATATAACTAGTTTAGACATGAGTACTGCTGCCCTAGTTGCTGGATTTTTAGCAGCAGCTATTAGTGGATATTTGGCCATTAAATTCATGCTAAAATTAATTAAAGAAAGAAGTCTGCTTATATTTGCATATTACTGTTGGATTGTAGGAATTATAGCTGTGGCATTATCTTTATATTTCCACATCTAATTCTTTCTTTTTTAATTTTTTAAATATAATTAAAGTCTTTTTTATTTTTAAATTGTATAACATAAAGAAATTGAAAAAAATATTGTTATAAGTTATAACTAAATAGGCTATCATTTGCTACTATCAAATTTTCAATTATTATTGATCTAGTCCTTCATCAAAAAGTAGAGTAAAAAAATAAAATTTTGGTGATTTAACTGGAAATCCCAAAGACAGGAAAAAACTAAAAAAATTATTTTTCTGGGTGTTAAAAAGTCTAAATCCAATTTTAACAGCTTCGTGCTTTTTAGGATCATTTAAATCTTTTTTAAATTTAATTAAAAGATTTTTTGACATAATTCTTCTGTTTCTTTCCTTATATCCTGAATATCAACACCTTGCAGAAGTGCTGCCATTATAGCTCCACCAGCACCTACCCCTTCCTTAACAGACCCAGATAAGTATCTTCGAAGGCCTTCATTATGAGATTCATGGAAAAATGGATCAGCAGCATACAAGGAAACTTCTCCAATTTGTTCTATGATGTGATGGATATTAGAAGTCTCATCTTCGACTACGAAAACTGTAGTGGCAATGCATAAATTAGAAAAATCAAAATCAGGCTCCAAAGCCTTAATTAAAGCACATACGGCAGTCATCTGGGTTCCTCCAGCCAAAGTAACTGGTACTTCACTCCCCATTGCTAATCCTGCTACTGCAGGAATCATAGGGTCTCCTACGGCTTCCACTGCCTTGAATGGATCTGAAACTGATTCACCCCAAGGAATTCCTGCCGAGGCCATTCCTTCCCTAACTACATCTTTTTTCAAATCATGAGGGTTTTCACTCATGCTCCCGCTAACTTTAAAGCTAGCATCATATCCCAGGGCAGTCAAAACTCCCAAAGCCGTGGTTGTTCCAGCAGGAGTGCTTTCACCAATTATTAAGTGCTCCGTGAGCTTTGAAAGTGTTTTTCCTAGAATTTTCCCATTTTCAAATATTTTTTGAGGGTTTTCTACAGCCTTTCCGGTACGTATATCTTCTCCAGCTGAATCACCCAGTTTTACATAAGGAACCGACGGTTTTATTGCTGAACCAGCATCGGCCACTAAAAATGGTATATCTGCTATTTGGAGTGCTGCCTTGGTAATAACTGCTGGTGTGGGGGCGGCACCCCCTTCTACAATCGTCTGAGGAATTTCATCCAGACATAAAGGTTTATCATGGATAATTAATTCTACATCTGCTGCCGGAGTATATTCCGTTAATTCCGGGCTGACACCCGCCCCAGTAATTCCAGGGATTTTTGAAGTGGCCGTGGTAGCTATCGTGCAAACAAATAGAGATTTCTTCTCCACTACCTTACCTAAAAATTCTGTTGAACCATAAATATTCAAACCATCACACATTATTTCACCTATAATTATACAATAGAATTAGTATTAACTAGTATATTATTGTTTAAAAAAATGCACTAAATATTTAATGATATTATATTAAATAAACCTTCAAAGAATTTAAAATTAAGTTTACAAACGTTTAAAACCTTTCCCCAGGTAATAAATAATAATATAAATAGAGGTACATTTCAACTGTAAAAAAAAACTTTTATATAAAAAAAAATTTTATATTAAGATTTTTAAATATTTAAAAATTAAATTAAAGCATACAAATAATTAATAAAAAAATATTCTAATCACGAGGAAACTTAATGTCAAATTTTATTTGTTTAGGAATCGAGGGTACAGCTGAAAAAACTGGAGTAGGTTTAGTTGATAAAGAAGGTCAAATTTTAGCCTCTGTTGGTAAACCCCTAATTCCAGAATCAGGAGGAATCCATCCTCGAGAAGCAGCAGAACATCACACCCAATGGATACCAATTCTAATTAAAAAAGCACTGGAAGATTCAAATCTAGATTTAGAAGATATAAATCTAATTGCTTTTTCTCGTGGCCCAGGATTAGGTCCTGCGCTGCGTACTGTAGCCACCGCTGCTAGAACTTTAGCATTATCTCTCAAAATACCAATTGTAGGAGTAAACCACTGCTTGGGACACGTAGAAATTGGCCGGCTAACTACTGGGGCAAAAGATCCGGTTTCATTATATGCTAGTGGTGGTAACACTCAAGTCATTGCCTTTGAGGGAGGTCGTTACCGAGTATTTGGAGAAACCCTGGACATTGCCGTGGGAAATATGCTGGACCAATTCAGCAGAGAAGTAGATTTAGGCCATCCCGGAGGTCCTGTTGTAGAAAAACTGGCCCGAAAATCTCGAAATTATTTAAAACTCCCGTATGCCGTTAAAGGAATGGATCTTTCATTTTCAGGTCTTTTAACAGCTTCTCAAAGGAAGTATGAAAAGAGAGTTTCCATGGAAGATCTGTGTTACAGTTTGCAAGAAACTGCTTTTTCCATGATGGTGGAAGTAACTGAAAGAGCATTAGCTCATACCCAGAAAAAAGAGGTTATGTTGTGTGGGGGAGTGGCAGCCAATACCCGTTTAAGAGATATGCTGTCACGAATGGCCGAAGAACATTATGCTGGGTTTTTTATGCCTCCAGTAGAATATTGTGGGGATAATGGGGCCATGATTGCCTGGATGGGTCAAAAGGTTTACGCAGAAAGTGGTGGTCATCCTATAGGAAAAACCACCGTCATTCAGCGCTATCGGACAGATCAAGTGGATGTACCTTGGATGAAGAGTACCGAACACTTTTTAAAACTTCCTGATGAATTAAGGGCCAAAGGGGCGGAGGCCAATATTTACGATGGCCAGTGGTTAGGGGAAGACGTAGTTGTAAAGAAAAGAGTTCCTAAAGGTTACCGCATAAGCGAAATAGACCAGCGCCTTCGAATATCCAGAACCAAAAAAGAAGCCCGTTTGCTGTCCCAGGCCAAGCGTTATGGTGTGAGAACCCCAGTCCTTTGGGACATAGATCTAGAAAATGCTTCACTGGTAATGGAAAAAATTAATGGGCCTCAAATTAAAGACGTTTTAAGTAAGGTAAGTGAAAAATCTCGGGAAAATATATGTAAAAAATTGGGAGAAAACATAGCACGACTTCACGAAGGTGGGATAATTCATGGAGATTTAACCACATCAAATCTTATTTTAAAAGATGATGAAATTTTTTTCATAGATTTTGGCCTTGGAAAATCATCAGACCTAGCAGAAGACAAAGGTGTAGATCTTTTAGTTCTTAAAAAGGCCCTGCAGAGCATACACTACCAGATTGCAGAGGTATGTTTCCAGTGTATCTTGGAGGGCTATGAAGAATTTTCAGGAAATGATAAAATTAGGGGTAAAATAAGTGAAATACATGCCCGGGGCCGTTATATTTAAAATTATACTTTTAATAACCCAAGAATGAATAAAGAAATGAAAAGAAATAAAAAAATGAAATTGGGTAAAATTATTTCAAATAATAAAATTAAAATTTCGATAATGAAGTGTATAAAATGAAGGTAACATTTATAACTGGTAACCAACACAAAGTAGAAGAAGCAGAAAAAATATTCGAGAAGTTTGGCATACAACTAAAACATGTTGACCTGGGCTATCCAGAACTTCAGGGAACCCTGGAGGAAGTGGCCCGGTACGGCGCACAACATGTTGCCAATCGTCTGGGAGAACCCGTTATTGTTGAAGATGCGGGACTGTTCATAAAATCTTTGAAATGGTTTCCAGGACCATATTCTGCCCATGTGCAGGATACAATTGGAAATTCTGGTATTTTAAAGCTAATGGAAAATGTTAAAGACCGATATGCCGAGTTCAGGTCGGTGGTTGGGTACAGTGCCCCCAATGCCGAGCCCGAGATTTTTTTAGGTGCGGTTAAAGGACATATTTCTACAAAAGAGAAAGGAAATTACGGTTTTGCTTTCGATCCACTGTTCTATTCAGAAGAGAAACGAAAGACCTTTGGTGAACTTACTACTCTCGAAAAAAATGAGTTTTCTCATCGTAGAAGATCATTAGAGCAGTTTGCTATATGGTACAAGTCTCAGAAATAAGAAATAGTTATTTGATGTATTTGAGTATTAAAAAGTAATCTAATTTAGATATATAATTTCTCAAAATTGATTTAATTCACTCGAATCAAATAATATATCAAAAGACAGTCATTGATCGAATATTATAATTTTAGTAATTTTAATTAAATTCTAGTCGAAAAAGAATAAAATCGACAAATATTTTTAAAAATAAATAATAGAGGTATGATTAAATGGCAAATAAACCTGATTGGGTAGAATACTCCAATGAAGAAATTGAAGAATTAATATTAAAACTGACTAAAGAAGGAAACTCCACCAGTAAAATTGGTATCATCTTAAGAGACCAATACGGTATCCCTAATGTTAAATTAGTCACCGGTGATAAAATTACTCAAATTTTGGAAAAACACGGCCAAAAGCCAGAATATCCAGAAGACATAATGAACCTCATTAGAAAAGCAGTTAACATAAGGGACCACTTACAAGAAAACCATAAAGATTTGCACACCAAACGTGGATTACAGATTATTGAATCCCAAATCCGACGTCTTGGAAGGTACTATGTCCGAGAAGGCGTAATGCCAGAAGGATGGAGATATGACCCACAAAAAGCAGCACTCCTTGTTAAATAAAGGTGATGAAGCCTGCCAGGTCCTCAAAGAGCATCTGGAAAAAGGAAGCATTATTAGGATCATATCCCACAATGATGCAGACGGCATATCTGCCGCGGGAGTGGCAGCCAATGCCATATCCCAAGAAGATGGCCAGTACCACATTAGTATCGTTCCCCGTTTAAGGGACAGTTTTATTCAAAAACTGACCAAGGAACGATACCAGCTTTTCTTTTTTTGTGATATGGGTAGTGCCTATTTAGATTCAATTTCTCGGATAAAAGGAGATATAATCATTGCCGACCATCACCAGCCCATGGAATTTGAAACTAAAGAAAATATAACCCATGTTAACCCCCACTTATTCGGAGTAGATGGTAGTAAAGAAGTTAGTGCTTCTGGAGTTACTTATTTAACTGTTCGAGGAATGGAAAAACAATCCCTGGCCCCCATGGCCTTAGCCGGTGCTTTTGGTGACATGCAGTACTATGATGGTTTTTTAGGTATTAATAAGTTCATACTGGATGAAGGATTAGAATATGGTTCTGTAGAAATGCATAAAGATTTAAAAATTGCTTCTAAAAATGAAGAACCACTTTACAAAGCTCTAGCTTATAGTTTCAGTCCAATTCTTCCCGGATTATCCGGAGATTTAGAAGCGTCCATGGCATTTTTAGAAAAACTGGGAGTTTCTTATGGAGTTAAATTTTCTGATTTAGGCCCTGAAGAGCGAGATATCCTTAAAGATGAATTATTGCGTATCAATCCTGAAATTTTCTCTGATGTCTATAGTAATCCTAAAGAAAAACCAACTTTAAGAGACATTGAGGATTATTCGAGGATTTTAGATGCTTGTGGAAAAAACAAGAAGTATGGTCTTGGTTTGGGAATTTGTCTGGGTGAAAAGAGCGATGCACTGGATGTAGCCCTTGATCTACAGCGAAAATACCGGCAAAATCTAGTTAATGGATTGAGCTGGATAAAGAGAGAAGGCTCCAATGTAATGGAGAACATCCAATATCTTTACGCTGAAGAAAAAGCTCGAAAAAGTGTTATGGGAACCATTGCCAGTATAGCACTATCAATGGAAACTTTAGACCCTGAGCTACCAATTCTGGCATTCTCCCGAATGGATAACTTGGTCAAAGTATCTAGTAGAACTACTCGTCCCATGGTAGAAAAAGGTGTAGACCTTGGACAGGCCTTAAAAGATGCTTC
>DAWK01000060.1:0-3522 GCA_002509745.1 Methanobacteriaceae archaeon UBA349
AGTGAAAAGGCACGGGAAATAAGTGTGGATTTAATTTGTGATAATCCAGATCATCTTCGAAAATATTTTAATAATAAAAATAGTATGCAAACTTTGCTAAGTGACTTTTCAGCTGAAAAATCAGAGCTTAATCTGCCCCAGCACCATCCAGTTTTGGATATGGATATTTCAGATCGTGAATTCCAAGTTCTAAAGCAGGCCTGGGAAATTCAACCTGAAAATTATCAAGATCTCATTCTATTAAAAGGTTTTGGACCTAAAAAAATCAGAGCTCTGGCCCTTATTTCGGATCTTGTTTTTGGAGAACCCGCCAGCTGGAGGGATCCTGTAAAATATAGTTTTACGCATGGGGGAAAGGATGGATATCCATATCCGGTTGATAGAAAAGTTTATGATAATTCTATTAATACACTTAAAGAATCCCTGGAACAATCTAATTTAAATAATAAAGAAAAAATGGGGGCAATAAAACGGCTTGGAGAGTTTATTAAGGAATAATTAGATTTTAATTGGTCTTGCTGCCCTTGAACTGCTGCTAACAAATGATGTCGTTTTATAGCTCCTTAATGTTACTTTTCCTATGAATTTTTTGCCCATGATTCGAGGTAATGATTTGGCATAGATTTTATGGCCCATAAATATTATATTATCTGGTTTCCCACGTCCATTTCTATGAACTAGCTTTCCACCATCATAAGAAGCCCATACATTGATTTCAGTGAAACTATTTTTATTTTCTACTTTATAGGTAATTATATTACGGCGATTCACTCCCCATCTATCTGTACCTGCTAAATATATGGCTTTAGATACGGGATTATAGTTTTTAGCAGTATATCTTCCTTGTCTATAATAACGAGGACTGTTTGGTACACTCACATATTCGCCATCTTTCATTTTAAAGACTTTAACTTTAGATCTTCCAGAGTTATAGATAGCAATACCTACATTACCTACGGGATCCTTAATAAGAAAATGGCCCATTCCAAGTTTTCTTAGAAGTTTATAAGCACTGTTAATATCTGTTTTAGTTATACGTCCTTTGACTGAAATCTTTCCGGCTAAGCTCTCCAGTTTCTTATTTATCCAGACCACATCAGGCCCACCAGTTGAAACAATCCATCCATTCTTAGATATTATGGTGTGGAAAAAATATCCATTTACTAGCTTGTACTCTTTAATTGTTTCTTTCCCATACCATTTCACTTTTTTGATATAAAGATTTGCGGCATAGGTAGAGTCTCTTCTATATGCAAAAACATCTAATCCTTTTTTAACATGTATTAATACTGAACAACAACCACTTTCGGTTTTAATGGTATTTTTGGCTTTTTGGAGTCCTGTAGAATTAATATTACTAGATTTGTTGCTATCACCAGAAACATTAGTTCCATTTATAATCTGATGAGTAGTATAATCAATAGAGCTATCTTTTGAATCATTGGCTGTAACATTGTCTGCAGCTGCAGCACTACCTATAAAAAATAAAACTAATAAAAAAATTCCTATAATTACAATTGGTTTTCTGAAAATTTTTCCTCCCCCGATTAAATTTTCATTTAAAAATAATTTATTTCTAATATAATTCTTATTAAAACTATCTAATAAAAACTACGTCTTATTTTATGAATATTTTTTAATATTAGAATAATATTTATAATAAATACCATATATTGGTGATTAATTTATTTAAAAGATAATAAATTCTTTTGAATGTCTGTTTTATCCATTTTTTCAATTTCACTTTCCATTATTTTAATCCAGTTATAAATGCGCAGAGCATCAGTTGATGGGGAGTTTTTAGATCTATTATTAACTGAATCATTGGACACTTTTAATGCATTTTCCATGCATTTTTTCAGATTTAATTGAAATTTTAAAAACTCTTTTAATGAAAAAACTACTAGTTCATCCCCTTCTTGAAAAATACTTTGTCTATGAAAAACTAGTTCGTCGTTTTTTAATTGGAGTTTTACAGATTTCATTAAATCACTTTTTAATTGGGATTAGCTAAAATTGATTGATCATATTAAAATAGTTTATATTAAAACTAAATTCCAATAATAGCTGGAACACTGGCCTTATCTTTACAAATTCTTTTTTTCTTTTTAATTCCCATTTCAGGCCATTTAAAGTTTTCAAGGGATGTTTGAGTCTCAAATTTCATCAAAGAGGTCACGATTTTTGATGCTTTTTCCAGTTCGTTTTTTGCTTTTCTAATTTCTCTTTTTTTATATTTAACCTGGGATTTCTGGGCATTCGCAGTCATTTCACCAGATTTTTCTAAGTAGTATTTTAAACGCATCATTTCTACTTGTAATTCGTCTAAAGGAAAAGCAACAATGTCTTCTTCCTTATTAAAAGCACCTAAATTATAGCTGGTTGTGTAGTTTTTTTCCAGTTTCACAATTGCATACTTCATTTTAATCTCTCAAATTGTAATTGATAATTTAATAGTAGTTTAAGAATAGAATAAATGTAGATTAAGAATTTAATTAATTAAATACTGCTTTTTTATCATCAATCTAATAATATTATATTTCAGATATTAGTGAATATGAATAATAGTTTTTAGGATATATTAGAACTTGAGATAGAGAGCATTTGGAAAGTATTGAATTAAAAATGCGTTGATTTTTTTAAATATTAATAAAAATTAAATCATTTTTTATTTGAATATTTTTAGATAATTATTTGGATTAATAAAATCAAATAGAATAAGAACTTTATATATTATCAAGTATTTATCATATTTACCAGATATCTATAGAAAATATTTTATTTAATCTGATTTACCGAATAAAAAGTTAATTTGGGGTGCATTATGGTGAAGGCGAATTTATTGGTAGTAGAAGATGAATTCATCACTGCTATGGACTTAGAAGAAAAGTTGGGGGAAATGGGATATAATGTACTTAAAATAGCTTCTTCTGGTGAGGATGCTATTAAATTTGCGGCTGAACTTCGTCCTGATTTGGTTTTAATGGATATAATTCTAAAGGGAAACATAAATGGTACCGAAGCTGCTGAGAAGATAAATTCTCTGGAGATACCAGTAATTTTTTTAACGGCATATAGTGATGATAAAACACTCGTAAATGCTAAAAAAAGTAGTCCTTATGGGTACATTGTTAAACCCTATGACAGCCCAGTTCTGGAAGTAAGTATCGAATCTGCTCTTAAAAAATATGCCGCAGATCAAAAAGAAATGGATCGAGTACGGCTAAAAGCAATTGAAGAACCACAATCTAATAAAAATGAAAAAGTTGGGCCGGATTCTAAATCATTAGAAAATTCTCCATTAGAAAGCCAAGAAACTAAATTAATGATAGTGGAAGATGAATTTATTACTTCTATGGATTTAAATGATAAATTAGAGGAAATGGGATATAATGTAGTTACTATGGCTGCATCAGGATATCAGGCGATTGAAAGGGCCAAAAAATTCAATCCAGATGTTGTTTTAATGGATATAGTTCTTCAAGGGGATATGGATGGTATTGAAGCTGCAGATAAGATAGG
>DAWK01000060.1:3583-4041 GCA_002509745.1 Methanobacteriaceae archaeon UBA349
AAAAGGTCTGAAAAAGTCAAATATGAAAAATTAGGCGCTAAAATAAGTTCTAAACAAGATGAATTGAAGATGGAAAAAACAGGAGTCTTTTTTGTTTCTGCAATTTTTATCTCACTGGCTGCTTATGGATTCCTAATTAAAGATATGACTTGGCTGGCCTATTTACTTTTTATTCCGGCATGCTATAACATTTTTTTATGTATTATAAGCTTAAAAAAACAAGAAAAACCTACTGAATTCGACAATCCACCTATGGTCAGTATTATGATTCCAGCCCACAATGAGGAACATACCATTGAAAGATGTGTAATTTCTCTTTCTGAAATGGATTACTATTCCCACGGAGAAAAGAATTTTGAAATAATTGTTATAAATGATGGTTCTACTGATAATACGGGAAAAGTACTAGAAAATTTAAAAAATAAGGTTGATTGCTTACGGATTGTCACGAGAAGACC
>DAWK01000060.1:4163-43916 GCA_002509745.1 Methanobacteriaceae archaeon UBA349
GAAGCTGAATTTGCCATATTTGGTAATGTAATATTGAGATCCCGTGATATCATGGGTAAAAATGGATTCTTAGGAGGTAATGGTCAGATAACCACCCGAAAAGTCATGGAAGAAATTGAGGGATGGGATGGCTTTGCTGTGACTGAAGATCTAAATTTAAGTATTAAGCTAATGATAAAAGGTTATAAAATCCGTTACTGTGGTGAGGCAGAAGTTTGGCAGGAAGCAGTTCCTTTTTGGAGACCATTTTTCCGTCAAAGAGTCAGATGGGCCACCGGGAACTTGGAAACTCTTTTTGTGTATTTAGCTCCTATAATTGATGCGGATATTCCAATTTATAAAAAGATAGATTCCATACAGTATCTTTTCTTCCTTCTATTCATTGCCTTTGTGATGTTAGGATATATAGTAGTTATTTTAGATTTTGGATTAATATACTCCATAAAAGTAAATATCCCCCTTGCCATTGGACTATTATCTACTGCTGCATTTTTCCCAGGTGCTATACTTGGAATTTACCGGGATAAAGGACGCGGATTTTTTAGTGCAGTTTTTACATCCATAAAATACTGGGCCTATTGTCTATATTTAATACCCTTGTTTTTTGCGTCTTTTGTGCATATGATTACTCGTAAAGACAGGACCTGGGCAAAAACGGATCACAGTGGCGATGAGGAATAACTCTAGTTGTATCTTAAATTAATGAATAAAAATAAATTAGATCTTATGCAAAATTTTAAAAAAATAATATTTACTTAATTAAAAAAAACGTTCTTAAAGACTATAATTTGTCAAATTCAATTGAAGTATTAATTAAAAATAGCAATATTAATTAAATAGATAAATAAACTATAATTATTTGAATTATAATTACATAAAATAGTCTTATTTATTAAAAGGAGAAAAAATATGAGTTTTCTTAATCCCGATGTTAAAGATGTGAGTCCTCTGCAGAGAAATTTGCAGATGATAATGCGAATATTTCTATTGATTTCAGGTATCTATATTTTAATTTTTGGTGGAGCAAATGGTGCCGAGAGGATATTTGGTTTGTTAATTTTAATCGCTCTGGCCATAATTAATGCTCCTGCGTTTTTTACAGGCAATCATATTAGGGCCATCCCCCTAGAAATTGAAATATTGTTGTTATCTATGGTTCTTTTCGAGCTGGTAGGTGGAGATGCACTAGGGCTATATGTTAAATTACCTTACTATGACAATTTCATGCACTTCATGCTACCCCTTTATGTGGCCTTAATTGGTATGATGCTGGTTTATACTGCTTATTTCTTTGGAAAACTAAAAGCTTCTCTTTCAGTGATGGCTGGTATAATTGTTTTACTTACAATTGGTCTGGGAGGAGTTTTAGAGATGGGTGAATATACCTATGATACTTATCTAGCTGATGGACCTATAGGTGCGATTACNNGATTTATTCACTGATACAGCAGGAGCTATTGTTGGGGCCTTGATCGGGGTATTGTTAATTCGTAGATATGAAAAAGATGGAGGGCACTGGAAAGTGGCCGATGATATATCTAAAATGGGTGGATAGCTTAAATTTAAATAGATCCATAATTATTTTTTTATTTTAAGAATTTAAAAAGATTAAAAATTGATAAAGATATTTATTTTAAAAAATTTTTAATTTTATTTTAATAAATAATTATTCTATTATTTAATTAAGGATTCCATAGGTAATAATTGGGCTAAAAGTGAATTCGATTCTACTACTTTATTTTAATTGAATTCTTTGGATAATTGTCCATTATTTCCATGGTTTATGAAATATAAAAGTAACTTATTAGAAACTCATAAATATGCTGTAAAACTAATTAATTTATAATAAACCTATTGAAATACACGGATCATGATAAATAGCAGTAATAAGGGATAATCATGAATGAAAATAATTACTACAAAAAAGTTAGGAATATCCTTATTTTTATCCTTTTTTTGAATTTGGCGGTTTCTGTGATCAAATTGGCATATGGGTGGTATACTAATTCTTTGAGTATATTATCTGACGGGTTTCATTCCATGTTTGACGGAATTTCTAATGTAGTGGGCATTGTAGGAATAATGATTGCAGCCAGACCACCTGATTCTGAACATCCTTATGGACATGGTAAGTTTGAAACTTTGGCTTCATTGGGCATAGCCGTTTTACTGTTTTTCATTTGTTTTGAAATATTTCAATCAGCCATAAACCGGTTTTTCAATCCCTCAACGCCAGATATCACCACAGTAAGTTTTTTAGTTATGGGAATTACCATTGCCATTAATATATGGGTTTCATGGTATGAAAATAGACAGGGTAAAAAATTAGGTAGCACCATACTAATTGCAGACTCATTACATACCAGAAGTGATATTTATGCATCTATAGCTGTTATTTTTGGCTTCATAATGATTAAATTAGGTTATGTGATGGCAGACCCTATTATTGCTATTTTAATCGCATTATTAATTGCCCGCGCAGGAATAACGATTATTATAAATAGTTCAGAAATTTTGATGGATAAAGCACCTTTAGATAAAGAATCCATCCGAAAAATAGTTATTTCTGTAAAAAATGTCAAAGATTGTCATAAAATAAGAACTCGAGGACCAGCTTCTTGTATTTTTGTGGATTTGCATATTGTTATGGAATCAGATTTCACATTGGAAGAAGCACACGATGTTGCCCATAAAGTGGAAAATAAGCTTAAGATTTCTATAACTGGTATAAACGATGTCACGGTTCATGTAGATCCATGCAAAGAAACTTCAAAGTTATAATGCTTATTTGGAATAAAATATAGTATAAATTAAACAGATTCAATTTAAAAGAAAAAATAGAGATATTTATTTTAAAAAATTTTTAATTTTATTTTAATAAATAATATTCTATTATTATATCTCATTATTTTTCAATTAAATATATTTAACAGATAATTTTTCTCTTTTAGGAACTCTATAAAACGTACAATCAGGATATCCGACCATTAAAGCTCCAATAAATATTTCATTTTCTTTTAATCCTAGAAATTCTCTAATCGGTTCGTAATCAGAGGCCATCTTTAAAAATCCAGCCCAACAGGAACCTAAATCAAATGAAGGCAAGGCCAGTTCTAAATGGCTTAGGGCAATAACACCATCAGTCACGGCACTGCCTTGACTGTCTTGGGCCTTAGCAATAAAAACATGGGGTGCTCCCCTTAAAATAGGATCTGATCCTGTTTTTGAAACTTTAATTAAAGATTTCATGGGTAATAACTGGGCTAAAGGTGAATTAGATTCTACTAATTTTTCCATCCATTGAATACAAAGTCCGGCCAGAACTTTCACTTTTTCAGGATCTTCAATTATTATCCAATTTATAGGCTGCTGATTAACTCCAGATGGGGCAAAACGGACAATATCCATAACTTCTTCAATTGTTTTCCGAGGTATGGTGTTCTTCTTGTAGTTTCTAATAGACCTGCGGTTCCGCATGTAGTTCCCCATATCTTCAGGGGAGATTTTAGAAGAAATATTTACTAAAGGAGGTTCTAAATTAGGTCCAGATATATTGATAGCTCCTTCTGAACATCCTGCTTCGCAGTGGCCACAACTAGAACACGAGGTTTCAGGTATTGTTTGAGGATAATTATTCATTTCGACATGGCCCAGGGGGCAGTTAGAGACACAGCTTCCACAGGAATTACATTTGCTTTGATCTAGGTTTAATTGGGACATTTTTTTCATCTCATATCTTTTTTAATAAGTTGATAAACAATTTTGATATTTATATTCATATAATATTTTTAATTGATTAATACTAATTAGTTTTCTTTTTACCCTATTTTTGTCTATTTTTTCGGTTTGTTAATAATAAAAAGAATTAATATATAAAAATTATAGAATATATTCATTTATAATAATCTTTCAAAAAAAAATAATAGAACTTATTTAAAATAAAGACTTTTAAGGCTTTTATCATATTAAAGTGATTAAAATGTTGTTATATTACATGGATGTTTCAGAGCTTGATTTGTATAAAATGCAGGCTTTTGTATCTAAGGAAAGAATTGAAAAAGCTAATCAGTATTTCCACCAAAAAGACAAATTTCTTTCTATTGGTGCTGAAATTTTATTAAATCATGTTTTAAGTAAAATTGGTATTATTAATCCNNTCACATTCAGAAAAATATGTGGCTTGTGCAGTTTCTGATTCTCCAATTGGTGTGGATATTGAATACATTAATGATATAGATTTAACTGTAGCAAAGCATTATTTCTATGGCAGTGAATACGAATATATTTTAAATAATAACAACCAAAAAAAAGCTTTTTTTGAATTATGGGTNNTAATGATGAAATTAAATTGATTCATAATGATGAAAATACTGGTAAATTTGGACTCTGGAATGTTTGTGAGGGAGATTATATGTTAGGATTATGTTCTAAAAACAAAGTTAATGAGCCAGTTTTAATAAATTATTCTGATTTGGTTTTAAATTTAAATTTTGATTCAAATTAAATTTGGATTTATAAATTCCATTGGAAAAAGAGAAATGGGTGACAAAGGGAAGAGGTGAAATTATGGATTATTTTGATTTATCTAATGCACAAAAAAGGACCATAATAACTGAGATTAGTAAACCTGGCAATGAAGCATATATTCTTTCATTTAGATCAAAATTCCCATTAGAAGATGAAAAATATGTAAAAAAAGCTCTAAATATTCTCATGGGGGGGAATCTTCAGTTACGTATAAAAAAAGATGAAGATATGAATTTCATGCAGTATTTTGATGATGAAGTGGAGTCCTTTTCATATCAGGATATGTCAAATAAAAGTGAGGACGAAATTAACAATTATGTAATATCATTTTCACAAGAATCTTTTAAAAAAATCTTTGATGTACCATTATATCAGTTTGAACTCCTAAAAACTGGAAAAGAGTTAATGGTTCTTGGTCGTATTCACCATATTATCATGGATGGAAGTTCCGTTAGTATTTTTGCCAAAAACTTAAAAGATTGCATTATTACCTTAAAAAAAGGAGAAGAATACCAAGAGACCAGTATTTCCTATAAAGAATATGTAAAAAAAGAAAAAGAATACCTTTCCAGTAAAAAAGCAAAGGAAGATGAAGAGTTTTGGCTTTCTAATTTAGATGGATATTCCAAGGATTGGTATTCATCTGAAGATTTAAATATTAATCGAAATTACTTTTATTTAAAACCAGAATTAACCGAAAAACTAAAACAATTATCCCTGGTTGAGGGTGAAAGAATATCTCCATTTATATTAGCATTATCTGCAGTATCATTATACTTTGCTAAAAGCACATGCAGTGAAGACATGGTTTGGAATAGTGTATACCATGGTAGGGATTTTGGAGAAGAAATACATGATATGTTGGGCATGTTTGTAAATATGATGCCTTTAAGGCTTGATTATAATGATAAAAGGTCATTTAAAGAGGTTTTATTATATAATAAGTCTTTAGTTAAAGCTGGTCTGGCCCATGGAAAATTATCTTTTAATAGGTATGGGGCTAAATTACAGCAAAGAGGTATTGACCCGGCCATGCTATCAATGTATTCTATTGTATCTAATTCAACAGATTCCAATGTAGAATTCTTATTTAATAATTCTAAAAGTGAATTTCCATTTCACATTCGAGTAAATTCATCATTAAATGATAAAGACGGTTTACAGCTTTTAGAGATTGAATATAATAAAGGCTGTTTTTCTGATGCACAAATCAAGCACATGGTTGAAAATATTGAAAAGCTGCTAATTGATATTTCTGATAATCCCGATTTGGCCTGTAAGGATATTGAAATAGCAATAAGTGAATTCTATGCTGCTGAAAAATATTTCAAAAATATGATTCAAAAAAGTGATGGTGCAACTGTTATTTCTCCAGATATTAATGGTAAAGAAGAATATGGATCTTTAAAAGAATTTAATCTTTCTATTAATAAATCAAATATAGAAAAATTTTGTAAAGACCATGAAATTAGTCCTAACCCTCTTTTTTTATCAGCCACATTATTTGCTTTAGTTAAATTTGTATTCAGCAAAGATCTTTTAGTTTCTATTATTTCTTATAATTCACAGAATAATAATAATAATAATAATAATAATCCTAATTCAAATAATAATAATAATACTCTATTTAATTCACAAAATCAGGAATTAATTCAGGAACTGCCTTTTGCGCTTAAAATGGATACAGATAAGAATGTGAAAGATTATTTAAGTATCATAAATGATTCTTTTATCAATGTTATAAATCATGATTATTATCCTTTTACCAATATTTCTAGTGAAGACTACATCTTACCCGAATTTTTATATGATTTTAGATCAGCTGAGCAGATTAATAATGAGAACTTCAATTTAGAGCATCATAAACTAGGTATATTCATTGAAGAGAATGATAATGAGTTTAAAATAATTTCCCAGTATAATGATGCAATTTATTCTGAAGACCTATTGGAAACTTTCACTGAGAGCATTAAAACTCTTTTAAATAAATTAATGGGAAATCCAAAGATATTACTTAGGGATATTTCAATTTCAAAGGATGATAACAAGGAAGAGGAATTTAAAATAAAACGGGTAGAAGAACCATTATTAAATAAACTTTTTGAAAAACAGGTAGATCAAAACAAAGACAAAATTGCTTTAATTGCCGAGGATGGTGAATTTACTTATGATGAACTTAATAGAAAAGCTAATCGTATTGCCAATGCCTTGATTAAACGTGGAGTAAATGTTGAAGACCGAATAGTATTCATGTTAAAACGTGACAGTCACCTTATATCATCTATGTTTGGGATTGTAAAATCTGGCGCTGCTTTTATCCCGGTTGATCCGGAATATCCTGAAGATAGAATAAAACAAGTTATAGAAGATAGTGATGCAAAATATATTATCAAGAACGTTACTACCAACGAAGATTTGCATAATGCGCTGGATATAGATGAATTACTCTTAGAAACAAATGAAGAGAACCCTGATCCTGATTTAATACACGATAATTTATGCTATATGATTTATACCTCGGGATCTACTGGTAAGCCTAAGGGAGTGATGTTAACTCATGGGGGTATCACTAATTACGTATCTCCTGACCCTCAAAATACTCCTATCCACGCGCTCATTACCAAAGCACATAAAATGATATCCATATCAACAGTATCATTTATTGTATTCCTGCGTGAAATTTTGGCCACAGTTACCAATGGTATGCCCGTTGTATTTGCCAATGAAGAACAATCCATAAATCCTTTAGAACTAGTAAAGCTATTTGAAAAAACCGGGGCAGACGCATTTGGTGCAACACCAACCAGATTATTACAGTACTTAGAAATGGAAGAAATACAAAAAACCATGCCCCGATGCAAGGTGATAATTGTAGGGGGTGAAACATTCCCTCCCCAACTCTACAACATTTTATCAAAGTATACTTACGCTGAAATCTACAATTCTTATGGCCCTACCGAAATCACAATTGCATCCCATGGAAAATTATTAACTAGTAGCGATATTTCTGCGGGTGAAGCTCTCCTAAATGTCACAGATAGAATTATGGACATTGATGCTAATCCCTTAACTTACAATGCAGTAGGTGAATTATATGTGGCCGGTGCTGGAGTAGCAAGAGGTTATTGGAATAATGAAGAACTCACTGATAAGTTGTTTGTCACATATAATGGTCTTCGCCATTATAACACGGGAGATATGGCAAAAAGAGATAGTAGTGGGGAATTATATGTTTTAGGTCGAATGGATAGGCAAATTAAACTTAGAGGTTTGAGAATTGAACTGGGGGAAGTTGAAAATTCAATAACTGAGTATGATGGGATTAAATCTGCATTTGTTCTGGTAAAAACTGTGTATGATACAGAACATTTATGTGCCTATTTCACGGAGGATAGTGAAATTGATATTGCTGATTTAAGGAATAATCTTTTAGATAGATTACCTAATTATATGGTTCCATCTTACTTTGTTAAAATGGATAATTTTCCCATGACACCTAATGGAAAAACAGATTTAAAGAACTTACCGGATCCAGAAGAGGATGATTATGGGCTTGATGAAATCATAGCACCGGAAACTGATTTAGAAAAAGATATATTTGCTATGTGTTCTGAGATTTTGGATACAACTAATTTTGGTGTAATAACTGATCTATTTCAGCTAGGACTTACTTCTTTATCTGTTCTTAAGCTTGTGAGCAAAATTTCAACCAAATTCATGGTTAATGTAAATGTAACTAATATAATGCGGGCCAGAAATATACGTGAAATAGCCAATGAAGTTTCATCTGCATCTATTGTTGAAGAAAAACATTATGATAAACTAAAATTTTATCCTTTAACTCAAAACCAATTAGGAGTATATTTTGATTGTGTTAAAAATCCTGAAAAGTTAACCTATAATCTTCCTAAAATGATACGTTTTAAAGATATAGATGTTGAAAAACTAAAAAATGCTTTATTAGAGGTTGTTTCAAAACACCATTATCTTAAAACTTGTCTGGTTATGCAAAAAGGCGAAATATTTCAGGAACGGCGCGATGATTTAAATGTTTATATTGATATTCAGGAAGGCCGAGTGAATGATGAAATTATAAAAGATTTCATAAGGCCATTTTCATTATTTGAGGGTCCTCTATTTCGTTTTAAAATATACACCTATCTTGATGAAACCGTGCTTTTATCTGATTTCCACCATATAATTGTAGATGGTACTGGCCTAAATATACTCTTTAATGACATAGGAACTATTTATGATGGGGGAATGCCAAGTAAAGAGGATTACGATGGGTTTGATTTAAGTTTAGAAGAACAGAATATAGAAAAAAGCCAGCTGTACTCTCAGGCCCAGACTTATTTTGAAAATAAAGTAAGTGATTTTGACAATTCTACGATTATTTCTCCAGATCTTAAAGGAAAAGAAGATGAGGGTCATTTAGGAGAAATTGGTGTATCTTTAGATAAAAATCTGGTCGAAAACTTTTGTAAAGATAATTCAATTACTCCTAATAATTTATTTTTAGCTGCAACTGTATTTACATTGAGTAAATTTGTTTATAAAAAGGATATAATGATTTCAACTATTTCTAATGGTAGAAGTAATCCTCATTTCCAGAACACGGTGGCCATGATGGTTAAAACATTGCCCCTGGCTTTAAATGTTGATACAAACAATAATGTATCAAATTTTTTTGATTATGTGGAAGATACTTGGTTAGATGTGCTCAAATATGAAATTTATCCATTTACAAAGATTTCAGATAAATATGATATATTTCCTGAATTTTTATATGCTTATCATGGGAAAATTATTGAGGACATAAACATTAATGGCCATACTCTAGAAAGAGAAAGCTTAGAATATGAAGCTTTAAAATTCAAATTAAGTGTTAATATTATAGATACTGGTGAAAGGCTCCATATTTTATCCCAATACAATGATGCACTTTATTCTAAAGATTTAATGGATACTTTTATAAAGAGCCTAGAACTAGTGGTAAATAAATTAATCCAAAACCCCGAGGCTTTATTAAAAAATATTTCTATAATATCTGAAGATGAAACAGAAAAAGAATTCAATGTAAAGCCCGTTCCCGAACCTTTATTAAATGTTCTTTTTGAAAAACAGGTCCAAAAAAGCAATGATAAGATAGCTTTAATTGCTGAAGATGATGATTTAACATATGATGAGCTTAATAAAAAAGCTAATCGGATCGCTAATGCTCTTATTAAAAGAGGTGTCGAAGTAGAAGACAAAATAATGTTTATATTAAAAAGGGACAGCCGTCTTATTGCTACAGTGTTAGGTATTATAAAAGCAGGGTGTGCATTTATTCCGGTGGATCCAGAATACCCGGATGATAGGGTTAAACATGTTTTAGAAGATAGTAATGCTAAATATATTATAAGCTCAAATGGCTTTTCTGGAGCATTAGATGTGGATGAATTACTTTTAGAAGATAATGAGGAAAATCCACATCCTGTGATATCTCCAGAGAATTTATGTTATCTTATTTATACTTCTGGTTCTACAGGTAAGCCTAAAGGAGTAATGTTAACTCATTCTAATATTAGCAATTACCTATCACCCGATCCTGAGAATTGCTATGTACACGCCTTTGTAAATAAAGCCCACAAAATGCTGTCCATAACCACAGTTTCTTTTGATGTTTTTTTACATGAAACTTTTATTACATTAATGAATGGCCGTGCCCTGGTTTTTGCTAATGATGAAGAGTCTAAAAACCCTTTAGAATTAATAAAACTATTTAAAAAAACTGGGGCAGATTCTTTTAGTGCTACACCATCAAGAATGTCACAGTATTTAGAAGTAGATGGTATGTGTGATGTATTATCTAATTGTAAAGTGATTAGTGTTGCAGGTGAGAAATACCCCCCTCAACTCCATAAAAAACTGGTAAATTGTACTCATGGAGAGATATATAATGTATATGGTCCCACAGAAACCACTATTTCATGTAATACTAAACATATTGTTGATGTAGATAATATAACTGTTGGTAAACCATTGTTAAATGTTACAGAGGAAGTTATGGATTTAGATGGAAATCCCCTGCCTTTTGGAGTCATTGGAGAGTTATATGTTGGTGGAATGGGCGTAGCTCGCGGATATTTAAATAGAGAAGATCTTAATCAAAAACAATTCATCACCAGAAAGGGTATTCCTTATTATAAGACTGGAGATTTTGCTAGCAAAGAAAAAAATGGTGAATATAATATTTTTGGAAGACTGGATAATCAAATCAAGTTAAGAGGATTGAGAATTGAAATTGGGGAAATAGAAAGCGCCATCTCAGATTACTATGGTGTGAAATCTGTTGCAGTGGTAGTCAAAAAAGTACAATCTCAGGACCATTTATGTGCTTACTTTACCAGTGAGATGGAAATCGATATTGATGATTTGAAAAATGAATTAAAAAAGAGACTGACCAAATATATGGTACCCACTATATTCATGCCCATACATAAAATGCCTCAAACTCCTAATGGTAAAACTGATCTCAAAAAGCTACCAGAACCCGTTTTAAAAGAAAGAATATATGTAAAACCTGAAAATAATATTGAAAAATTCTTTGCCAAAACATTTGCTGAGATATTAGACATACCTAAAGTAGGGGCCACCGATAATTTCTTTGATTTAGGTGGAACTTCACTTCTAGTAACTAAAATTACTATTGAGGCTCTAAATCAAGGACATGAAATTAAATACGGCGATGTTTTTGCCCATCCTAGTCCCCGCGAATTATCCAGAGTTATTACCGAAGCTGAAAATTCGGTGAAAGAACAGGAAGAATATTCATATAATATTCTTAATGAAATTTTAGAAAAAAATACCATTAATAACTTTGTGAATGGGGAAAAAGAGGAGTTAGGGAATGTTTTATTAACCGGAGCCACTGGATTTTTAGGAATACATGTTTTAAAAGAATTTATAGAAAATGAAAATGGTTCAATCTATTGCATGCTTAGAAAAGGAAGACATACCACACCTGAAAACCGTTTAAAAACCCTATTATTCTATTACTTTAGTGAAAATTATGAGGAATTATTTGGTTCCCGAGTTAATGTCATTGAAGGAGATATTACAAGTAAAGCGGATTTTGAAAAATCCAGAGGCCTTAATATTGATACAGTTATTAATTGCGCGGCTAATGTGAAGCATTTTGCAGCAGGAACACAGATTGAAGATATCAACATTGGTGGTGTGGTTAATGGTATTGATTTTAGTAAAAAGAAAGGATGTAAGTATATACAGATTTCAACCACTAGTGTAGCTGGAGAAAGTGTTGATAATATACCACCTTTAGACACTGAATTTGATGAAAATACTATATATGTGGGCCAATCACTAGATAATAAATATTTAAGTAGTAAATTTAAAGCTGAAAGAGTTGTATTGGAGGCTATTAATGAAGGATTATCTTGTAAGATTGTAAGGGTGGGTAATTTAATGGCCCGACAATCTGATAGTGAATTCCAGATTAATTTTGAAACCAATGGATTCGTAAACCGTCTGAGGGCCTATGCAGCAATAGGAAAGATACCCTACTCAATTTTAGGAGGAAAGGTGGAGCTTACTCCAATAGACATGACTGCTAGAGCCATTCTATTATTAGGTAAAACTCCCCATGAATGTATTGTCTTCCATTTATACAATAATCACCAGATCTACATTGGTGATATCATAGAGATGATGAATGAGATGGGTTTTAATATATCTGGAGCAGAAGATGAAAAATTTGAAAAAGCTTTTGCTGTGGCCCGGGAAGATGAAACTAAACAGGATGCCATATCGGGACTGGTAACTGCAATGGGTATGGGTAAAGGTGAAGGAAGAGGTCTTGTCCAGGTGGTTAATAATTACACCATCCAAATTTTATATCGATTAGGTTATAAATGGCCTTTAATTAGTGATGAGTATCTTATAATGTTTATAAAATATCTAAAAGAGATGAATTTCTTTGATTGAGGATTAAACATGTATGAAAGAAATTATAAATTAGTATCAGCTAAATTTAAGGAGTTTTTCTTACCCACTCTACTCATGTCCATGGCCATGAACATCAGTACCTTTATGGATACTCTAATTGTAGGTAACACCTTGGGCCCAGCTAATATTTCAGCTATGGCCCTAATTGCACCTATAATCACTTTTATTAATCTTATTTATTGGATGGTTGGTTTAGGAGGATCACTTCTTGCAGCAGTGGCTAAGGCAGAAAGGGATGAAGAAAAGAGTAATATGTATTTCACGGTTTCTCTGATATTTTTAATTGCTATTGGGGTATTATTTTCGATTATAAGCTTGCTGTTTTTAGATAATTTAGTTGCTGCTCTTACTAGTAATCCTCAGCTAGCATTTCTGGTTAAAAGATTCCTAGGAGTTTATTTGTTGGGATCCCCATTATTATTTGTATTAATGGGTATCGCTTACTTTATACGTGCCGATGGAAAACCTCGTCTATCTTTTTATGCTCTTTTAATAGCCAATGTGGTTAATTTGATACTGGACTTATTTTATATATTAGTTCTGGGAATGGATATACAAGGAGCGGCTTTAGCTACAATATCTGGTTATGCTGTGGGAACTATATTCATAATGCAGTATTTCTTCTCTAAAGAAAGAACAATGCGTTTACTATCATTAACAAAATGTAAATTATATGCCCTAGGAGATATAATAAAAATTGGTTTTCCTCCGGCTTCATTGCAGCTATTTTTAACTCTTAAACTATTTTTGATAAATATTCTAATCTCTATGGTAATTGGTAAGCCTGGTTTGACCGCCTTTGCTGTTTTTTATAATAGTTTATTTATTGTTTATATGTTTTTGATTGGAACATCACAGGCCATGTCACCTATAGTTTCCATTTACTTCCAAGAAAAGGATTATTTTGGAGTAAAATATACAATTAGTACTTCTTTTAAGATAGTTTTATTTAGTGGTGCGGTTTTTACTTTATTGTTTATGGCCTTTCCCAGTGCATTACTTAATTTATTTGGAGTAAGTGACCCTGTGGATATGATAGTGGGGATAAATGCCATACGCATACTTTCTTTAAGTATTATAGGTACAGCAATTACATTTTTGATGCTGTTCTATACCCAAGCCATCCAGCAAAAGGGGTTATCATTCTTTATTTCCATAACCCAAGGCCTTTTAATCCCAGTAACCAGTGCATATATACTTGCCCCATTGATAGGTGTGGATGGTATATGGATATCATTCTTAATAGCAGAATTAGGTACTATTATCATGATTTATTTAACCACCAAAATAATCGCTAAACGTTCCCAGGGCAAGTATTCTGGATTTTTCTTATTAGGTAATCATGATGATGCTCCAGTGATGGATGTGACTATTGGTAATTCTGTAGAGGAAGTGGTGGGTTTATCTGAAAAATTGATTAATTTTGCCACTGCAAATGGGGTGGATGAGAAAATAGCTTTACGAATTGGGATGACTATGGAGGAGATGGCCATAAACACTATAAATTACAATCAAAATAAAATTGACAATATGGATATTTTATCAAGAATTGGGGATGATGAGATAACTATTGCCTTTAAGGATTCGGGGATTGAATTTAATCCATCAAACTTTTCCTCTGCAGAAGAACAATCATTTGAAAATATCGCTGTATTGCAGAAGATGGCAGATGATATAAGCTATGCTCGTGTTATAGGGTTAAATAGTACAGTTATTAGTATAAAAAGATGAAATAGAAATAATTAATAATGATAATGAGTGATGCTTAAATTTTATAATTTTTGAGTTAGGTTTTAAATTAAGTCTTTAGGAGTTTAAAGCATGAACATTGATAAAATCGTAGAAGAAAAAAGACTAGTAATTAAATTAGAAGGTAGATTAGACACTAATACTGCCCCTATTTTAGAAGAAGAACTAAAAAAAGATTTGCCTGATGTAAAAGAGTTGATTCTGGACTTTAAAGAATTGAAGTATATTTCCAGTGCTGGATTGAGACTGGTTCTTTCCACCCAAAAAACAATGAATGTACAAGGCAGTATGGCCATTAAAGATGTAAATGATTTTATAATGGAAGTTTTTGAGGCTACTGGATTTATAGATATTTTAACTATTGAATAAAAGATTAATAGAATTTCTGATAATTAATTCAAATATAATCAATTTAACTATGAGAGAATGGTTAGTATGAATAAATTATTAATCCCTGCAGATACAGGAAATCTTGGGAAAGTTCTGGGTTTTGTTAGTCATAACTTGGATTCAATTGAGATACCTCTTAAAAATAGATTCCAATTAGAACTTGCAATTGAAGAAGCATATGTCAATATCGCAAAATATGCTTATGGCAAAAAAGAAGGGGACGTTTTAATTGAATACTCTTTTGAAGAGGATCATTTAATAATAACTATTAAGTTTACTGACTGTGGAATTCAGTATAATCCCTTAGAAAAGGAAGATCCGGATATTGTGTCAAAAACTTCTGAAAAAGAAATTGGGGGATTGGGAATTTATCTTATTAAAAAGAATGTTGATTATTTAGGTTATGAGTATGTTAATGGTAAAAATATTTTAACCATTCAAAAAAAATTAAAAAAATAAAAAAGGAATTAAAATAGCATTTTTTCTTTTTAAATGATTTAAAATGCTTTTTTAGATGGATAACAATATATTCTTCTATAAAATTAAAATAGAAATACAATATAATCTCATAACATATTTAATAAAATCCAACTTACTAAGTGGAGATTGAAATGACTAATTCAATAAGCACCAAATCAAAAATTAAGACCCTGCTGATTTGCAGTGCAATAGTCTTTGCTATCAAGTTTCTTTTTCATTATTTCTATCCAGCCATATCCATTTCTGAATTAGGTCCAGCTAGTGCATTACCGCCCATTTTCGGTTTGATGTTTGGTGCATGGGGAGCAGCAGGCGCAGCATTTGGATATTTATTATCTGATATTTTATCTGGCCACCCCCCTCAAATTTATACTATAAATTTTTTTATTCAGTTTTTATATGCTTATATTCCTTATAAATTATGGTATGGTATGAATATTGGAGAAAATAGTTCTCCTAGGTTAGATACAGTTAAACACCTAATAAAATTTGTAATAATCATGTTTATAACCGCCACAGTCATGGCAGCTTTTCTTGGATTTTTAATGGATGGTTTAGGATTATATGATCTGGTTTCTTTAACTACCATAGTATTTGCATTTAATAACTTTGATTTTTCTATAATGTTTGGTAGTTTGATTATTATTGCTGCCAATTATTATGGCCTTAAAATGTATAAACCGAAAATAAGTAAAAAACATTTAATCCCACCTAAAGCATTTAATTTAATGCTAGTATTGGCGGTTATAATGGCTGTTGTTAATATTATTTACACTACATTTGAAGAACCTAATATTTGGACATTTGCTGCAGCAACCATATCTTATTCCTTAGCTTTCATATATATTCTAAAACCTTTAACAAAAGAAATTATAGAAAAAAAGACCGAAATAAAGATTTCTTTAACCGAAAGATTAATTATAATTTTCATCACCACAGGTATGTTAATTGCCTTAGTTACTGGAATCCGATCCCTTTTCACAATTACCATGTTGAGTGGGGATAAAATATATTTTTGGGAGTCAGTATATCTTAATATAACTTTGATACTATCTATTTTTTATATGTCGTCCATAGGATTTTTATGGTATCTCGAAAAAAATATTACTACTCCTATCGAGTCCATATCTAATATTGCACAAAATTATGTAAGTGATTCTAATGGAATAACTAATGACGTCAGTATTATATCAAAATGTGAACAGTACGCCAGCCAAGAAAGTGAAGTGGGGATTTTAGCACTTTCTTTTGAAAAAATGATTAAAGATTTAAAAATTTATATAAAAAATCTGGAAAAGGTCACGGCTGAAAAAGAAAGGATAAATACTGAGTTGAATGTTGCCCAAAAAATACAGGCAGATATGTTACCTCGGAAATTTCCAGCTTTCCCGGGAAGAAATGAATTTGATGTTTATGCCATTAATATACCTGCCAAAGAAGTTGGAGGGGATTTTTATGATTTCTTTTTAATAGATGATAATCATTTAGCAATTGTTATTGGAGATGTCTCTGGAAAAGGAGTGCCCGCGGCATTATTTATGGTAATTGCAAAAACATTAATTAAAAACCACACACAACTTGGAAAAAGCCCGGCAGAAGTATTCAACACAGTTAACAATCAGTTATATGAAGGAAATGATGAAAATATGTTTGTAACTGCTTGGATGGGGATTTTAGAAATTAAAACTGGTATTTTTACATATGCTAATGCAGGTCATAATCCCCCATTACTAAAACATGATGGTGAAGATTATAATTGGTTAAAATCAAAACCAGGATTTGTTTTGGGTGGAATGGAGAACATCCAATATAATCAAAATATGATTACTTTAAATCCCGGAGATAGAGCATATTTATATACTGACGGTGTAACTGAAGCTACCAATTGTGATGATGAATTATTTGGGGATTCAAGGCTTTTAAAAGTTATTAATAGTAAAAAGGATCCAGAACTTAAAAACTTGCTATTGTATGTTCAGGAAAAAATTGATGTTTTTGTAAGGGGTAGAGAACAGTTTGATGATATTACCATGCTGGTAATGAAATATAAAAATTAACTAATGTGCTGAATGTTAAAAAAGAAGCATATTAATCCTAATTAATCTAATAATTAGTTAATAATTATTTTTATTAGTAATGGAACCTAGAATGAATTACTAAATGATAAATAAGTTCCATGAAATTGCATTTAAAATTAAACTATAATAATGTAATAACTTAATAACTATAATAATGGGTGAGGAGAGTTACCCTCCTTAAAGGAAAGTCCTCTGCAAATTAATTTATAAACTAATGCTTAACTCCTCTTCCTCTTTTACTTCCAGCTTTCCTATATCGGGATTTTGGCCTGGTTCTTTTATTTGTTCCTTTGACTTTGGACATATTTTTCACCTCCAAATTATTAATTTTATTATTTATTTAAGAGCATGAATCTAAATTTTAATTACACACTCAATTTGATTTTAACATAAATATGATAATCTCAACTTTATTATTAATTAGCGATTAAGGAAATAATAATTACTTTAACACACTAATATTTGTTCTTTGATATCTTTTTTAATAATTACTTATATACTTTACCTATTTGCTTTTAAATAGCCATACATAAGAAGTTTAAGGGCAGGATATATTAAATTCAATTTTTAAAAATTTAATCATTTCTTACTTATCATATGTCTATAATTTACTTATCTTAAAAGGATTACCTTGTTAGGATTGCTTATCCATTATTTAATAAAAAACTACTTAATAAAATATTTTTTAAAATAATTATCAGTATTTAATTAATTTTAGTAATTATTAAAAAAGAATTTGTATTTAATTTAATTTTTTTATGTTAATTATTGTTTTCATCGTTTTAAAAAACTGAATATGTTATTTAATTAAATATTCAGTCTTCTAAGGTGGAAGTATCACCTAAATCTTCTCCTTCTTCCTGAGCTCTTAAAATACGCCTCATTATTTTTCCACTTCGGGTTTTAGGAAGTTTATCAACTTGTTGTATTTCTCCTAAAACTGCTACTGGCCCTAACTCATAGCGAACGTGTTTTTTTAGGTTTTCAATAAGCTTAGTATTTAATTGATAACCTTCTTTCAATATAATGAATGATTTAATAACCTGTCCTTTAATAGGATCTGATTTACCAATTACAGCACATTCTACAACAGCCGGATGAGAAACAAAGGCAGATTCTACTTCTGAGGTTCCAACACGGTGGCCGGCAATATTCAGTACATCATCAGAGCGTCCTTGTATCCAGATATACCCATCTTCATCTTTTCGAGCAATGTCTCCGGCATGGTAAACTCCACCAGGTATTTTATTCCAGTAGGCATCAATATAACGTTTTTCATCCTTATAAAGGGTTCTAAACATGGCTGGCCATGGTTTTTTAATTACTAGATATCCTCCTTTGCCTGGAGCAACAGGATCCCCATTTTCATCCACCACATCAGCATCAATCCCCGGAAGTGGGAGAGTTGGTGTTCCTGGTTTAAGAGGAGATATTGGTAGTGGAGCAATCATATGCATTCCGGTCTCAGTTTGCCACCAGGTATCCATTATTGGGGTCTTTTCTTTCCCCACATTTTTATATAACCACATCCATGCCTCTGGATTCATTGGTTCCCCAACACTACCTAATATTTTTAGTGAAGAAAGATTGTAAAGATTAGGATGCTTACTTCCATATCTCATGAGGTGTCTAATGGCTGTTGGTGCGGTGTATAATTTAGTTACCCCGTACTTTTCTACAATTTTCCACCAGGCACCAGGATCCGGATAGTCTGGCGCTCCTTCATAAATCATAGTTGTGGTTCCCAAAAGTAGGGGGCCGTAAATAGCGTAACTGTGACCTGTAATCCAACCAATATCACCAGTACACCACCATAAATCCCCATCATGAATATCAAAGACGTTTTTCAAAGTGGTGGCTACACCCACCATATAACCTGCCGTGGTGTGCAGAACTCCTTTTGGTTTTCCCGTACTTCCTGATGTGTAGAGAAGGAATAATGGGTCTTCAGCATCCATTTCTTCTACAGGGCATTCATCAGATTCACCATCAACTAAAGTATCATAGAATATTTCCCTACCACTTAACTCCGATATGGTTATAGGGTTTCCGGCATGCTGAACTACCACTACTGTTTCAATGGTGGAACACTGCAACAAGGCCTCATCGGCGATCTTTTTAAGGTCTATTATTTTTCCTCTGCGGTATGTTCCATCAGCAGTTATTAAAACCTTGGCATTAGAATCGTTCATTCGTTCTACAAATGCACCTACACTTAGACCAGAATAGACAACACTATGTAGTGCCCCAATACGGGTACAGGCCAGCATAGATATTAAAAGTTCCGGACACATAGGCAGATACATAGAAACGGTATCTCCCTTTTTAATGCCCAGATTTTTTAAGGCATTGGCCATTTTATTTACTTCGCGGTAAAGCTCGTAATAGGTGAGTTTTCTCTCCTCTCCATTTTCATTAGCATATAAAATGGCTACTTTGTTTCTTTTATCTGTAAAAACCCATCTATCAACGGCATTATAACATAAATTAATTTTTCCATTGGTGAACCACTTGTAGAATGGCTTCTTGCTATCATCAAGAACTTTATCCCATTTTTCAAACCATTCAAACTGTTCGGCTTTCTCAGACCAGTATTTTTCCAGGTCTTGGCCCTTTTCAATTTCGGCCTCCCAGTTTTTAACGTGAGCTTCTTCTACTATTCTATAATTGGCTTTAAAAACCCTTTTTTCATCTAGAAGAACTGAAGTATCTTTATTCATATTATTCACCACCATTATTTTAAAAATTAAGTAATACTTTCATTGATTTTTTACTTCCTACATCAAGAATATAAAGATACATTTTAGGATATATAAATTTTTAGCAAATTTTGATCTTTTTTTAAAAAATTTAATAAAAAATCCTTTAAAATTGGAATAAATAAATTGAAATGGGAATTAATAAAATAATGGTTTATTAATTGATTAATAAGTACTGGTACCATATAAACATTAGAATCAAAGTTTTAATTGATCCACAGCCATTATAAAATCCTTTACTTGTTGTTTAATGGTATTGCTAGGATTGGCATATGCTTCATATATTATGGCGGGGGTCCCGTTTTTAATTATGGGAATAGTACTGTAAGCTGGGCTGCTAGGTTCGGGCATGGAGTAATAATAAAGCCATTTTAGACTTGTTGTTAGATTTTTTGCGATTTTTAATGATTTGCTGTCACTAAATGGAACAAAGGTGAATGATTTATCAATATAACGGCCATTGGAAGCATGTACATCAATTACTAGACTGTAATTATTTTTATTTACGTCAGGAACTATGTATTTATAAGACAGTTTCTGTCCATTCAATCGTCCTTGGGAGTAATCATAGGTACCTTTGGTGACATTTATGTAGTAAAGATAGTAGCAATTTTTCAGAGAGTTCGAATTTTCTCGTATATTGGCCATAGTTGCATTGTGTGATCGAGATTCACGGGGGTGTTGGCCCAGAATGTAGGCAATTTTCACTGTTGAATTAGGATTTCCATAGGGCCCTTCTTTCGTAACCACACCCATAGAATCATTCCCTAAGATTTCTTTAGTGGCGACAATAATGGATGTAGTATTAGTTGCATTGGTGGTGGGGTGAATATTGTTGTATGGAACAAAAAAAGAAGCTAGAAATATGGTAAAAATGGCTATAATAGCTACGATACCCCATCGAGAAATTAATGGACAACTACTTGATGGACAGGTTAATTTTTGATTATTATGAGTATTTTTATTTAATAAATTGGACTTATTTGATTTTTTGAAATTTAATTTGTCTTGGAGTTGCTTTAATTTGTCTTTCAAAAAGGATCACCGATACCAATAAAACCTTATTTAATATTATCTGACCATTATATAAACTTATTTAAACATTTATTAAATAAAATATCTTAAAAATAAGTTAATCAATTAATAAACGTCTCATATTCTTTTTTTATAAATTAACTCTTTAAACTTAATTTTAAACTCAGTTCCATCCATTGTGGATATTTCCATTGATCCTTCTATTTGTTCTACTAAATTATTTACCAATTGTAAACCTAAATTTTCAGAATAATCTAAGATTATATTCTCTGGTAAACCCACACCATTATCACTAATTTTCAATATAAATTCCTTATCAACCTCTTTAAGACTGATTAATATATTTCCTCTTTGATTATTTGGAAAAGCGTGTTTTAAAATATTTATAATTAATTCATTTATAATTAATCCCAAGGGTATAGCAGTATCGATTCCCATTTCTAAATCTTCTATATCAGTATTTAGAGTAATAATTGTTTTATCAATATCATATAAGTAAAATAGGTCTGATACAAAGCCATCTATATAATTTTTAATGTGTATATGGGTTAAATCATTGGAATTATACATTTTAGAGTGAATCATGGCCATGGATCTGATTCGACTTTGAGTAACCAGTAAAATATCTTTAAAATCATCTTCTACATAATTTGACTGTAGATTAAGCAAACTAGAGATTACTTGGAGATTGTTTTTCACTCTATGATGAACTTCACGAAGTAAGGCCTCTTTTTCATTTAATGATGATTCTAATTTGTTTACAGCTTTTTTTCGCTCAGTAACATCATATAAATAATTAATATTTCTGTTTTTACCTTCAATAGGCATTGACTCAGTGGTAATCAACACAACACGCTTTTCACCAGATTTAATGTTTATTTCAGCTTCTAAATCTTTAATTTCTCCCTCTTCCTTAAATTCTTTAATTAAAATATTTCTTACTTTTTCACTAGTTATGCCTAATTTAGTAGAACTTACACCCAGGACTTCTTCCTTTTTAAAGCCAGTTAATTCTAAATAACTTTCATTAGCATCTATAATTTTTCCATCTTCTTCTGTAAGAATAATAGCTATGGGATTAGTACTAAAAGCTTTAAAAAATCTCTCTTCACTTTCTTTAATAGAATCTAAATTACGAAATACTAAAAAATAAATCAAAATTGAAGTAAGAATTATGAAAACAGTTCCTTTTGCACTGGCAAAAATTATTGAAAGATGATTATTGGTAACCAATAAACTTAATAATTGGTCTGAACTTATTATCCAGATAATACTGACTATAAAATAAATTAATGTAATTTTAAAGGCAGCTCTACGCGGCTTTATTTTATTGGATTTAGATTTATTCATAGTTTACCTATTAGTTTGTAAAAATTTCTTTTCAGTCTAATTATTGTCTTCACCACTTTTCATCATAAAAGCTAACCAACGAGTTTCCTCAAAGTTTTCCAGGTATTTCACTACAACAATAGTTAGGGGAACAGCTAAAAATACTCCTATAGGCCCTAAAATCCATCCCCAAAGGAATAGTGAGACGAAAACTACGTACATGGAAAGTTGAAGTCCTTTGCTGGTCTGTCGAGGGAAAATAAAACTTTCAGCAATGGTATTGATAATAGCAAATAGCACTACAACTGCCAAAGCACCTTCTAGTCCATATTTGGCCCAGGCCATTAATGCAGGGAGTATGGTTGCGAGTATAATACCTATATATGGAATAAATCCAAGAATAAATGTTAAAAGCCCCCCACAATATGGCAAAATCAGGTCCAAAAGGAATAAAAAGAATAATAGTTATTCCAACTGCTGCAAACAAATTAACTCTAATTCTTATTACAAAATACTGAATAAATTCATGGATTAAAATAAGAATACGATCTAATTTGGGATTACCCTTTCCCAAAGCTTTTATAAGTCTCTCTTTCATTTTTGGAGTTTCATATACTAAAAATACAGTTGCTAAAAGTACAAAAAAACCATTCTCAATAATATTTGCTAAGTTACTTACTCCACTGGATGCTAAAGTCGATGTAATACTCTGAATGACAGTATTGGCCTCTCCTGCTAGAATTGACGACGAATTTATTGAAAGATTGGGTAGTTGCCCTTTCAATTGGATTATGGTAACATAAAATAAGCCTATGATAAATAATCCCAGTACAATAATCCCTATAATAGTTATTAAATGTGCAATATTATAAGGCACACCTTTTTTGTTAAGCCACATTAAAAAGGGCACTATAATTACTGCGAGGAATATGGAAAGCAAAATAGGTGCTAAAATAGGTGCAGTAAAATTCAAACCCATGATAAATATGATAACAATTGCTAAAATAGATATTTGCCTGAGGAAAGGTGGTATACTCAAATCATCAATCATTTTTTTTCTCCATTTCTTATTTTAATTTTAAAAGATATTAAATTATTTAATTAAAAATGATATGGAAAAATATAGGTAATATAAAGGCCAATAATTAATAATAAAACGGAGGGGATTATATGCCTGATTTAGGACCATTGGGGCGCGGAGGAGCTAGACGAAGAACTAGGAGAAGAATGAATGCTGTGAATGAAATGCAAAATTCAAAACAAGAACAGGAACCAACTGAAAGTTCTGAAACTGTAGTTACAACAGATAGCTCTGAAAAATTAGTAAAATTAGCTAAACTCTTAAAAGATAAAGGAGTTATTACTGAAACCGAGTATAATTTAATATTTGAATAAATACATTTTTTAATTTTTAATCATTGTGATATTCAATTAGTGATAATTCAATTTAATTAATCTATTATTTAATAATCATATTATTTATTCAATTCAAGTGTATTTAGGCCATAAAAAAGAGGTAATTTGATTTTCAAAGGTGATAAAATGGTAGTTGGACATCATGAAGGAAATAAAATTGAATTAACATTGGAAAAAGATGGTTTAAGTCTTAAAAAAACTGGCAGGCTAATTGGAAGGAATAAAGGCGAGCAGTTTGTGGAATATGAAGATATAACTGGGATTGAATTTAAAAAAGGTTTGGTTTTTGGAGATCTTGAAATATCTACTTCTGGAATGAAAATTGAAGTTGAAAGGGTTAAAAAAACTGAGGGAGACGATTTTGTCACAGTATTAAGAGATAAACTGACCGAAAGTCGCCTTGAAAAACAGGGTAAAACTGAAACTTTAAGTCCTATGGATGAAATTAAAAAGGCCAAAGAATTACTGGATTCTGGAGCAATCAGTGAAGAAGAGTTCGAAAATATAAAAAAGAAATATTTATAACTTAATTTTAACTTTATTTTAAATTTAATCCCAAGAAGTAATAATCTTCTAAAATTTAAAGAAATAATATTATTTTTAATCAATTTTTTAGATTAATCTTTTTAGATTAATCAATTTTTTCTGGAATTTCTCTATTTTCATTATCACCAAATAAATCAAAAACCTCCATTATCCCTGCAAGAATTAAGAATCCACCAATTAAAGCAGCAGATACAAAGGTATTGCCCATGAAGGCACCCATTATTACAAACAATATGCCTATGATAATTCCTATTGCTCCAATAACTTTTCCTTTAACTCCTTCACCAGATAATAAAGAGGATATTCCGGCCAATGCTAATAAAAATCCAACTAAATAAACTGCTAGGAATATGAATAATTGAAATGTTTTAATATCTGCAATAAATATTAGTCCTAACATTATAGAAAAAATAGCTATAATTATATTTACTGTACCAATAGCTAAGCTCTCTGATTTAAAACTTTGTATTATAAACCAGATTCCTAAGAATATTAGTCCAACGCCAGCAATATGACTTAGAGTAAAAACACTAATTAAAGGGAATATAATAACAATTAAACCCATTATTATCGATATGATACCTATTAAAACGTTTTTTGATTCGGTCATGATAAAAATCTCCAATTTTATAATTTATAATATGTTATAATCTATGGATTATTAGATTTAAAAATTTTTATATGATTTTCAATCCATCATGTATTTTATGAATCAAAATGAAGTTTTATCTGATTATTGTCATAAGAGTTATAAGAAAATTCATAGTGAAAGATAATTAATTTTATAAAAGTTATAAAAGAAAAAAATAGACTCTATTTTATATTATTTATACTCTAATTCATTAAATATTATTTTAAATTCCGTTCCATGACTTATATCAAGTTCTATTTCTGCATCTATTTGATAAGTTAGACTATTAATTAATTGAAGGCCTAAAGAATCAGTATCTTTAAAGTCAATATCAGAGGATAAACCAATTCCATTATCACTCACAATTAATATATTTTTTCCATTATTTGACTTCAGTTTAATATTTATAGTACCTTCTCGTCCATCAGGGAATGCATATTTCATACAATTTGATACCAGTTCATTTACTATTAAACCTAAAGGAATAGAAATGTTAATGTCAAGTAAAATGCTTTCTATATCCATATTAAGTTTTATGAGACTAGAATCCAGGTTATAAGTCTGGAATAAATCATTAACTAATTTATTTATATATTCACCGAAGTCTATACTCTTAAGGTCAGCTGAGTTATATAATCTCTCGTGGATAAGAGCCATAGATTTTGCTCTGGTTTGACTTTCTCTAAATAACTCCAAATCATCCTTATTTTTAATATATTCCGATTGTAAGTTCAGAAGACTAGAAATAACAGCCAAATTGTTTTTTACACGGTGGTGAATCTCTTTTAATAACATTTCTTTTTCTTTTAATGAACTTTTTAAATGATCTTCTGCGCGTTTTCCATACAGTGCTTCTATAAATGCCACAGCAAGAGTTTCAATTTTTTTCTGATCAACATTTCCATATCCCTCTTCCTTGTTGGCTAATGCTATAATACCTATTGTTTTATCTCCACGCTTTAAAGGGATTCCTAAAAAAGAATTTATGGGAGGGTTTCCTTCAGGAACTCCCATACTATCAGGGCCATATTCTGGATTATTCACTATTATAGGTTTTCCCTGCTTTAAAACTCTTCCCCAGTAACTAATAATCTCCACATTACTCAGCAGATTAATTGCTTCAGATTGAGGAATGTTGCATTTATCCCATCCGGGATCGCTTATGGCTAGAGTATCTGTTGTGCCTTTTTCATTAATTTCTTTAATGAAGCCAAATTTACTATTGGTAAGTTTTTCAGCAACACTTAGAAATATAATTGCAACTTCTTTGTCATTTTCAGCTTTTATGGAATCTTGTAACACTTCATTAATAGAATTGGTGAGTTTTATTTGACTTTTAATTTCTTCTTCAGCCATTTTTCGAGTAGTAATATCACTCATCATTCCTAAAGCCCCTTTAAAAACACCCTCCTTATCGAAAAGTGGATTAGTAGAAACCATAATCCACACGTCAAAACCGTTCTTATTCCGGAAACGGAAATCATGGATTTCTTTTAAGCCTTTTCTGCGTCTTTCCATTTTTGCCTGAGCATCGATTTTTGCAGTATCATCCATAAAATCAAAAAGAGATTTACCTAACATTTCTTCAACAATATACCCTAACATTTCAGCCATACTAAGGTTAACATAACGGGTATTAGCGTTTTCATCAATGATCCATATTCCTTCTTGTGCAGTTTCAATAATAGTACGATATTTCTGCTCACTTTCTTTTAATGTGTCTTCTATTTTTTTAAGCTCAGTTATATCTCTGGCAGCCGCAAAAACGCCCATAATATTACCTTTTTCGTCATGGAATACTGATGCATTGTACATAACCGGTGTAATATGTCCGTCTTTATGTTGAATTTCTAAAGGGTAATTCTTTACCCAGCCCTTATGGAATACACGTTTGTATCCCTCTTCTGCCTTATCCTGAGCCGTAAAATAACTGGAAAAATCAGTTCCGATTATCTCTTCTCGTTTATAACCAGTCACTATTTCTACAGCTTTATTTAAGTCGGTTATTTTTCCATCAGCGCCAATAGTAACTAAAGGATCAATACTAACTTCAATTAGACTACGATTATAATTATCAGACCTTCGTAAATCTTCTGTTCTTTCTTTAACCTTTAATTCTAAAGTATCAATGGATTCTTTTAAGGCCATTTCTAATAATTTTCTTTGCTTAAGATTCTTTTTCCAATGTTTTAATGTTACTTCAGGAAGTTTTCCTGCTAAAAATTCTTCAGCAGGGACATAATAAAAATTATCATATATTTCAGTTCCAATGACTGCTATAGGATGAGTTTCTAATATATCTATGAGTATTTCCGGGTCGAAAACTCGGGTATCATATTGGCATATGGCCAGACATTTATTATCCTGAAAAAATTGATTTAATTTCGCCTCATATTCAATCAAACGTTCAGATCCAGGTAACCCTCGAAGTGCCCATGACATCTCACCGGTCACCCGCAATGCATCAAAATCCTCTTTTAAAGCTTTTTCGGTCTCTTGTGAAAGCATATCTATCATGCCATCTGGATCGAAAATTCCTTCTTTCATATAAGATTCATTAATGGTCAAAATGGCCAACTGTCCACTTTCCAGATAAGGATTAACATCAATCCCATCGTCACGTAAATAATCGAGAACAGTTTCTGATGTACGTGAATCTACAATATAAAACACTTTTTCATTATTTTCTAGCCCAAATCGTATATAGGGAGTAATTATTGATTTATGTTCTTTGTCAGTCTCATAGATACAACAAAGATGATCTCCTGGTTTCAATTTCTCAATTTTATATAATTGATAACTTTTCATATTTAAACGACCCACAACTACTCCAAGTTAGTTTCATAGGCATTTATTAAATATAATATTAACGGAGGTCCCTGATTTACATGCTTTTATTATAAATCATATCTTAATATTTACGCTAAAAGCATAATTTTTAATCTGTAAAAAATTAACTAAATTAAATATTAATATATTTTTAATACTATTTGTTTTTATGGAGAATAAGAAAAAAATGAAATAATCTTCAATTTTTAAGAAATAATTTAAAATGAAATTTAAAATGACATATTTTTATCAAAAATATTTACCTCATCAAATCCTTTTCTTATACTTCAACTCCTTAAAATTAATTTTATACTTAGTTCCATGGCTTCGGTCTAATTCCATAGTACCGTCCAACTGATTAATTAGGCTGATTATTAATTGTAGTCCCAATGTTTCAGTTTTTTCTGGTTTAATATTGTCAGGAATTCCTACTCCATTATCCATAACTGTTAAAAAGTAGTTTTCATCCTTTAATTTAAGTATAATTTTGATTTTTCCTTTCTGGTCTTCAGGGAATGCATATTTGACACTGTTTGTTACAAGTTCGTTTATTATGAGTCCTAAGGGAATGGCTGTGTCGAAACCCATATGTACATCTTCAATATCCAAATCCCATTTAATAAGTCCTTTATTGACACCATAGGAATAGAAAATATCAGAAATCAAGCTGGTAAGATATTCCTTAAAGTTAATTTTAGTAAAGCTATCAGATCTATACAGCTTTTCATGGACAATAGACATACTTTTTATTCTACCCTGACTCTCTCTCAATACACTAACCGTTTCATCAAAATCTTCAAACTGGATTTGCAGGTTTAATAGGCTAGAAATAATCTGCATGTTATTTTTAACCCGATGATGAATTTCTCTAAGAAGCACTTCTTTCTCATTTAAAGACTCTTTTAAAGCATCATCAGCTTTTTTACGATCAGTTATATCAGTAATTACGCCTATAAGTCCTTTTAGTGTACCATCTTCATTTAGTATTCTAGATCCAGTTAGTTCACCCCAAAAAGTAGAGGTGTCTTTTCGCCGGTAGAGTCTCTCTAAATGAACAAATTCTGTTTCAGCATTAATAAGTTTAATCATACTGCTTTCTGCGGCTTTTCTCTCACTTTCACTGATTAAATCTAAATAAGACATATTATCTAATTCTGAGAGATTGAAACCAAATAGTTCACTTAGATGTTGATTTGCAAGTTGTATGGACCCTTTAGAATCTACAAGAACTATACCTGAGCTGACCGTATTAAAGATGACACTTATTTGCATTTCACTTTCTTTTAGTTTTGATTCATACTTTTTACGGTCAGTTATGTCCATGAACATGCCGGAAAGAACATCATCCTTTAAACTAGCACTTAAAATAACATTAACTACTTTACCCTTTTTGCTAATTGTTTCTATTTCATAATCAGTAACTCGACCTTCTTTTTGGAGTTCATGAATTAAGGGGAGCCTATCCTCTGGATTCTTGTATAACTTTAATATATTCCCTTTTTTTAAATCAGATACATCATCATAATGAAATATGTGGGCCGTGGCAGCATTAGCAAATAAAAATTCACCCTTTAAATTACTCTTAAAAATCGCGACTGAAGAGTGGTCCACTAGTTCCCGATAATTTCTTTCACTCTCTTTCAGGGCCTTTTCAGCAATTTTAAGGTCTTTAACCATGATTTTATACTTTTCTTCACTTTTTTGAAGGGATTCTTCTGCTTTTTTATTAATGGTTATATCTTCAAATACTGTGGCAAAGGTTCCTTTTGATGGTGAAAATACGGATATGTTAAAATATTTATCCATAGGTTCAAAATAGGTTTCAAATTGTGCGGGCTTCCTATTTTGTGCCACTTCAGAATAAACATTAAGATATGGTGCCTTTTTGGCATTATATTCTTCAGAGGCTCTTTTTCCTATAATATCAGTTTTTTTAATTCCCAGAATTTCTTCATAAGATGGATTTACATCAATTATTTCATAGTCTACTGGAATTTGATTATTATCATAAACCAATTTATGGATGGCTACACCTTCATTCATAGAAGAATAAAGGGTTCTGTATTTTTCTTCACTTTCTTTTAGAATAATTTCATGATTTTTATTGTGAGTTATATCTCTGCCAACTCCGATTATGGCGATAACATTCTCTTCATCATCTAAAACCGCTTTATTGGACCAGGCCAACCAACGCCAACCATCTTTAGTCATGGCGCGTTGTTCATGATAACTGGTATATGGTGGATTATAAATAGATTCTATTGATTTAGAAGTTAATTCCCGATCCTCTTCATGAACTAAAGGCATATAATTTTTACCTAATAATTCTTCCTCAGTTTTGGCGAACATGTGGCAATAACTAGGACTTACATAAAGAAACCTGCCTTCGTTGTCTATTTTGACAACCAGGTCTCTTAAACCTTCTATAAGGAGCCTATAGTCAGATTCACTACCATGAAGTAAATTTTTAGCAGTTTTAAGTTCACTTATATCATTGACAGCTAATTGGAACTCTTTAATATCATTATCACCTCCACCATTATCATTATTATTATTATTATTATTATTAAAAACTGGTAAGGTTTCTATTAATACATCCAATGATTTTTTCCTATTTTTAAGTTTAATTTCACATTTTTGTTTGGTTCCACTATCCAGGATTTTTCGTGTGTGTTCTTGGAATATTTGTTGCGATTCAGGTGAAATATGTGAAATAAATGATTTATCTAATAATTTTTCTCTATCAAAACCTAAAAATGAAGCCCCGGTCAAATTAATATTGGTGATAATCTTATTTGGATTCAAGGTGATGAATCCTAGGGATGATAGATTAAAAAGTTCAGAATATTTACGCTGGGATTCTTCCAATTCAAGTTGAATACTCTTTAAATCCTTATTTTGCATCTTTAGTTCATCATCCTTTGGATTATCTCGGGCCATATTATCCCCTTAAAATATAAATAAAAATCTTATTTTCATGATAGCTAGATTAATGATAGATAAATTATTTCTAATTATTAATTTAATATATAACCCGTCTTATTTCTTTTTATGTAAAAATAAAAAAATCAATCAATATCAATTTAATATGAATTAAAGTTCAATATCCAGCATTTTAGCTATTACCAAATAATACTGGCCAAACCTTTCCATTTTACCCATTTTTCAGCTATTACTCTTGCTTCAGGACTGCTTATTTTTTTATCATCCGTAAAAGTGAGAGATAATTCTTCTAATTCCAATATCATCTGCAGGAAATGCTTCTGGTCAGGATAATCCTCTAATTAAAACAAATTCAGCAGTCCAAAGGCCTATTCCTCTTATTTCACATAGATCATCAATTATTTTCTGGTTATCTGTATAATCTTTGAATTTTTCAAGATCTAAAACACCAGTTTCTATGTCCTTTGATATAGACTTAATATATTCAGTTTTTCTTAAAGTTAGGCCGCATTCTTTAAGCTGAGATACGCTTACATTATTCAATTGTTTAGGTGTGGGATATGCATAATAAACATGTCCTTCTCTATTTAAATTACTGCCAAATCTTTTGATTATTTTTCTTTCACTATTTTTGGCAACAATCAAAGATATCTGCTGTTCAATAATAGTTGAAACCATGGCTTCAAAAACAGAAGTGGTAATGGACCTTTTTAAACCTTTCAATTTAGGAACTATTTTAGAGAGAACATTATCTGATTTAATATCCTCATGAAAAGGCATAAGATCAAAATCCGGGTTAAAAATCTTTTTAACCATCTCCTATTATTTTTAAAATAGTAGTTTTTATTAACCTTAAGTTGATATTAATTATCATATTTAGAAGGATCATATTTAGAAGGAGGATTTATTTTAATGGAAGACATATACGATCTTTCTCTCGCGGGTGAGATTACAAAAAATGACGCTTTGAACTTAATTGACTCCAATCCATTCCAACTCTTTGATGTGGCTGATAAACTACGCCAGGAGATTGTAGGGGATGAAGTGACCTATGTAGTCAATAGAAACATAGACATTACAGATAAATGCATGATCAATTGTGCTTTTTGCTCCTTTAGAAACAGTATTGGATATGAAATGACCATTGAGGAAATATTAGAATCCGTGGGAGAAGCTAAAGATGTTGGTGCCACGGAAATATGTTTATTTGGTGGTATAATGCCAGATATGGATATAAATTACTACTGTGATATTATTGAGGCTATTAAAAATAGTTATGATATTGAACTTCATAGTTTATCACCAGTAGAAATATTTCACGCCGCCCAAGCATCCCAAATTAGTACCAAAGAGGCACTAAAATCTTTAAAAACAGCTGGTTTGGACACCATGACTGGCGCATCAGCAGAGATTCTGGTTGATTCTGTCCGGGCCAAAATCTGTCCAAAAAAAGTTTCAACGGCAGAATGGGTACGAATCATTACGGAGGCCCATGAAGTCGGTATTCCCACCACATCCACCATTATGTACGGCACCGTAGAAACCTGGGAAGATCGTATAGATCACTTATTAATATTAAGGGATATACAGCGAAAAACTAATGGATTCACTGAATTAGTTCCTATGACTTTCTTAAATGAAAATAACAAGATGGGTAATGAATCTACAGGAGTCAGTGGAATGGAAGATTTAAAATTGCACGCTATATCAAGAGTGATTCTTGGCCGAGATATACCAAATATTCAAGCTTCCTGGATAAAAATAGGAACTAGAATGGCCCAGGTAGCACTATGTTGTGGGGCCAATGATTTAGGAGGTACCATGATGGAAGATAAAATATCCATAGCTGCTGGTGCATCCCATGGAGAACATTTAGCCAGTAATAAAATGAAAGAAACTATAAATGCAATTGGCCGTGTTCCTGTAGAACGAACTACATCGTATGAACGGGTTTAAATCCTTATTTTTTTGTAAATGAGATTATTAAAGGCGGTTTATTATATATTCTAATCATAAATCTGTTTTTTATGATATTATATCTAATGATCGTTGTTTATTTTAATTATTCATTATATTTATTCATTATATTTATTCATTATTTTGATTCTTAAAAGTAATTTTAAAAGAGGTGCCATTGTTTCCATCCATTTCAACCTGACCATCAATTTGTTCTGTTAAACTATTAATAAGTTGCAGGCCCAGAGATCTGGTGCTACGATAGTCCAGATCTTCTGGAAAACCTATACCCTCATCTTTTACTGATAATTCCAATGAATCTTCTTTTTGATGGAAATCTATGCTTATTTCTCCACTTCTATAATCAGGAAATGTGTGTTTCAAGCTGTTGGTTATGAGTTCATTGATAATAAGGCCCAATGGTATGGCAATATTAATTGGAATAAAATAATTCAAAATCATCTGTTTTTATTCTAAATCTTTAAATATTATTTTTAATTCTGTTTATTACCTTAGGAAAGCTTAATTTCACAGTATGTTTATTTCTATCATCATTTTTTTGGTTTTAGGGGTTTGTTTATTTCTTGTAGTATTTCATTGGATACTTTTAGGAATTTTTCGGATATAATTCGATATTTTTCTTCAGTTTTTTCTGATTTTTTCAGGGCTAACTTGTAGTTATCTCTATTTTCAGTAACCTCTTCTAAAAGTTTGTTACGATTTTTGAGTATTACATATGCTGCCAAGGTAGCAATGACCGTGCTAAAACCAATGGTTATGAAATGCGACTGCCAAACACTTAGTGTAGGGATAAAGTAAGTTTTAAGAAATTCATACACAAACATTAACCCAAAAACTGCTATAGCAACAAAAAAAAGCTGTTTAGAAAAGCTCTGAGTTACAATTATTGTTTTGATGTTTGATACTTTGTTATCCGATTCATCAGCAGATTTTTTGTCATTATTCATCTTCAAACCTCATATCTTCATTTTTTTTTGCTCATGAAAAACCCTTTGTAAAAGCAATTAATATTTATTAAAATATTAAAATTTCTAGTTATATATTTTAGATTTACTAAATAATATAAATTTTGAAAAAATTAACTTCAAATCCAGAAATAAATGAAAATATTATGTTTTAAACTATGATGTTAAAAATTCACTATTTTTTCACTTTATTTTTGGAAAAATAATCTAATCGTATTTTTTCTCTTGGAAAGTTATAGTGAATGATGTTCCCTGACTTCGATCTAAATAAATTTCACCATCAATTTGATCAGTTAAACTGTTTACAATTTGTAAACCCATTGATTTTGTATTCTGGAAGTCCAATTTTTCTGGAAAACCGATACCATTGTCTTCCACAATTAATTCATATAAATTCTCTTTTTCATGGAAATTAATGGTAATCTTTCCACACCTACCTTCAGGAAATCCATGTTTCAAGCTGTTGGTTATGAGTTCATTGATAATGAGGCCTAAGGGTATAGCCAGGTTTATATCTAGAAATATTGCATCCAGATTTATTTCCAGCTTAATTCGGGCTGAATCATCTACATAAGCATGGAATAATTCGCTGCTCAGTGTGCGAATATAATCTGAAAAATCTATTTTTTTTAAATCTACCGATTGATAAAGTCTTTCATGAATAATAGCCATTGAGCGTGCCCGTTTTTGGCTTTCTTTGAAGATTTCCTGGGATTCCTTATCTTTTATATATGTCGACTGAATATTCAAAAGACTAGATATTATCATTAAATTATTTTTAGCACGGTGATGAATCTCTTTGAGAAGCAAGTCCTTTTCTTCTAATGACTTTTCTAATTGTTTAACTAGTTCTTTCTTTTTAGTAATGTCATAACATGAACCTATATAACCTGCAAAATCACCATCAAGGTCATAAAATGGCATTCCTAAATCTAAAATCCAACGATATTCTCCAGTATTATGAAGTAATCTATATTCCATTTCAAATTGCTTTCTGGCCTTAAAAGAAGTGAGATAAATATCAAGGCACCGATCAAAATCATCTTTATGAACTCCTTTAGTCCATCCATCTCCAAATTCTTCTTCAATGGTTCTACCAGTGAATGCAAGCCAATTTTTATTAAAATAATCACATTTACCGTCGGTGTTTGCACGCCATATAAGTGCTGGAAACTCTTCAAATAAATTTATAAAAAAATCACGAGATGTTTCAAGGTCTTTTTTTATCTTTTCACCATCAGTTTCTAATTTTTCCAACTCAAAAATTCTTTTTTTAAGTCCTGCAATTTCAAAAAGAAGCTGTTCATTGGTTTTTTTATCACCCATAGAAATCCCCCGAATTTTTATTTCAAAACCCCTGAATAATTTTAAATTATAATATATTTTGTTTTATTTACTATATTAATTAATAATAAAAATCAGTTATCTGATATTTTAATGAAATTTCTAAAATTAGATAATTTTATATATTAAAATTTTTACTAATTTTATATTAAAAAATTTATTCCATTTTATAATTTTTATTTAAAATCATTGCTGAGAATTAAATGTAAAAGAATATATGGTATGTTAATTAAATATGGAATAATTTATTTTAAGGATTTTAATGCTTATTTTAAGCTTACAATTTTTAATTTCCAACTAATTATTAATTAATTAAGAATTTAATGTGATATTATGGAGACACTACATAGAATAACCATTATAATGGTAGTACTAATTACATCAATTATAATGTTACAAGGTACAATTAATGTGGATGCCCATCAAGGCCCACCCACAAAAATTATCGGCTCAGATAATAAAGGCGTAGTTACTAAGATTACTTATTCAAATTCCAGCAATTCCACCAAAAAAATAGCGGTGGTAACTGGAATGCATCCTCGAGAAGTATCAGCTAAAAATATCGTGCCGCAAGTTGTAAAATCATACACTAAAAATCACGATGTGGAAATTGTTAATTACAAAATAAATGTTACTGCCTATCCAGAAAACTTCTATACTGGTCGTAACAATGGTGAATACCTCGTGGCTAAGTATGTAGTCCCTGATATTAAAAAATCAAAATACAGCTTGGTAATAATTTGCCATGACCATGAAGAGGGTTATGGTGAGGGATATTACTTTGCTACTCCCAGTATGGATACCAAATCCATGGAGATAGCCCAATCAATGCGTTATATTTTAACAGATTTCAATTTCTGTACCCGGGATTTAAGCAAAAAAGCAGATAGTACCTCCATTGAGAGGGTGGATGACCCTATAGTGGCCACTGGAACTCCTTTAATTGTCTATGAAATCCCAGAATGGCTTGGAAAAGCAGATGTTATGCATAACACAACCCGATTACTGGACAGTGCTTTCAAGGTTATTTAATATTTTCTTATTTTCTTATCTTTTTTAAAAAAATAATCTTAAATATTTATTTATCAAAATATAATGATCTTTTAATTGTTTATTATCTCAAAAACGCTGAAAAGGTTATTATCACTTAATTATTTTTTTATTTTCCGCTCTTTTTCTTCTTCATCTTTCGAGTCATACTAAAAGATTTAAAAAAATATTTTAATAAAAATAATAGAAATTAATCATCATAACGAGGTTTATTAGAGTAAACTAAATTACCACCACAACCACATACTTGTGAATCTTCAGGGCCCAGTTGATGATCTAATTTATAATACACCGGACACTTGTCACAGAGGAGATATCCAAAATCACCTGATTTTTTCGGTGAAAAGTTTCCCATGTTCTGGTTCATATTAAAACCATAAGTTTTACCCATTACTTTTTGCATGGTCTTTTCCCGGTACTTTTTGGAAACTGCAGATTTAATAATAATTTTAGATCCTTTAAATATTTTTTTGACCGTCTGCACTTTTTTATAGTGGGGAGATAATTCCCTACCACATTGAGAACAGTAAGTGGATAAAGGCCTATTCTGGGCCCCACAGTAGGGACATTTATTGAAGTTGGTGTTTATTTTTACCATAATTTCCCTCTAAAACTATATCATAAGTCTGTTTTATGGCCATTAATATTTTAAATATTCCCCTATTTTGAAACAAAATAATTTAATTCAATACCAATTCACCTAAAACATCACTTAAATCAATGTATTCAATATTAGAATCACCATCAATGGCTGATTTAAATTCATCATCATACCCATTAATTATAACCAAGCCTTTAACTTTCTCACCAGTGGATAAACGGTCCCTGGCCCATCCCATATATTCTGAGATTTGATTAAAAGTGGCTTTAGAAGCTCTGCTATTTTTTAATTGGATTAGTACTAAATTCCCGGTTTCTTTGTCTTTAGTTAAAATATCAATTCTTCCACCGGCACCCTTACAAACAACCTGTCGGTCAATTGTTTCTAGATTATATCCTAACTTTTCCAGAATGTTGATGTTTTCATATAATTCTTCCACTAAATCGTATTGTTTCTTAAGATCATCAATCGTTTCCTGTATTTTAAGATCATCTAAATCAAAATCAGGGTTTCTTTCTTTGAATAATCTCATTAAATGCTCCCAATGCCTTTGATCAGTTTTATAGGTTAAACGGTTGAAATTAGAAGTTAGAGCATTCCATCCCTCTAAATACTCCTCATTTTTCATTTCATTTAAGCTAATAGAATTTTCAAACTTGAATAAAGGTTTATAGTCACATCCATAAGTCAATCCATGTTCGAAGGCATATTCATCATCTTCAATGGAATAAGCATGGCTGGTGGCCATTAAGAGATATTTTAAATCTTGATAGGTGACTCCTTCTTTTTTACCGGCCCGGTATACAAGGATTAAATCTCCAAAACGAGTATCTTTATGAGAAGTCCACCATCCCCCGGATTCCAGTGTTTCTTGTGGTTCTAAAGATTCTTTTTCGCTACCATCTTCATCCAGGAAATTTTCAGGTTTGGCTACCCATTGCCAGTGCACCGGTTTTTTGCGGGGTTTTAATTTAACTGGTCCTTTATTCTTCTTAATATTAGAAATATATTCTTTTACTCGGCGGGCAATCAATTTGCTGTCGCTGATGTCATTTTTTTCTACAATTTCTACAAATTGTTGATAAGCTTCTTGTGACTCTTTTGGCTTGTTTATACGTTGAAGAATAATCCCCATTTGATAATATGCATCATAATATTCCGGGTCTACTTTTAAAACTTTTTCAAAGAAATTTAAGGCTTCTTCAAAATTCTTGGATTCCTTCTCTAGAATAGCCATGTTAAAGTTAGGTAAAATAAACCCCGGGCTATAAATTAATGCTTCTTCAAAACATGGCCGAGCATTATCATAATCTTCCAGCCGCATGAAGACAAATCCTTTATAATTTAGAACCTCAGGATTATTTGGTTCAAGTTTTAAAGCATCATCAAAGCATTTAAGAGCGTCACGGTATTTGGCCAAGTTATATAATGCATCCCCTCGGTGGAAGAGCGCGTCTGGGTATAGGAATTCATCTTCAGGATATTTTTCAAAGTAATAAAGTGATTCGGAATACAATCCCATATTAAGTAAAAACCTTCCCTTAAGATATAAACCATCCGAAAAATTATTTTCTAATTCCAAAACCTTCTCAGCAGCCTGTAATCCATCTCTAAATTCATTTAATAATAGTAAAATCCAGGCCTTCTTAGCCCAAGCTTCAGTGTCTTCTGGTTCTAGCTCGATAGCTTTTTCTATTGATTGAAGGGCCATTTCATCTTCTTCTAAATTAATTAAGGTCACGGCCTTCATGAACCAGGCATCCTGGCAGGTGGGATTATCTTCAGTGAGTTTTTCAAAATATTCCAATGCTTCTTCGAATTCTTCTTCATTAAAAAAATCCATAGCTTCATCAAAATACTGTTTTTTATCCATTTATTCATCTCCTATAAGCGTAAATGTGAGTTATTTTTTAAATTTAAATTTAAATTTAAATCGTAATTAATTTGTATAAATTGTGATATTATGAAATTTTAATCTAATTAATTTTTTATAAAATATTAATTGAAATTTGATCTATTAATTAGTTGTAATTATACCTGAATTTAAGTTTTAATCTAATAATTAGTTATAATCAATAATAAATTTGAGATCGAGATATAATAAGTATAATATATTTAATTTAAGTTGGTATTCCTAATAATCCTGGAATGAACCGTAAACTTGTAATAACAATGGCCATACCTATCCCGCCAATTAAACCAGTTATGAACCTTAAATTATTATTACTCTCCCTATGATTAAGGTATTGAGTAAGCCCATCTATAAATGTAGGTATTATCATTAAAAACCCCATTATTAAAAGTAATGGATTGAAAACTGGGTTAAAAATCATAACCAGACCTATCACTGAGAAACTTCCCAAGTATATACCTGTGCACCGTGCACAAACAGGAAACTGATGACCTTTTATTTTAAATGAACGCTCAGGAAGTCCATGGCAAATTATATGGCCTCTTAAGAACTTTTTTCGGACTATTTTAATTAAGGACATAACAATTATTATATGATTAAAACATATAATACTTATTTATGAAAAGGGAGGTGTGATGCTTGAAAATTATAGATACTCTTGCCGAATTAGGGGCATTTACCATTGGAGTAATAGTCTTGATTATTGCTATACTCATTATTGCATTATTCTTAATTCCGGCCTTTTTAGCTTTAGTAGTTGGATTTGTGTTATTCTTGTTTACTAATCCTGTGGGTTGGGCCCTTCTGGTTATTTTAATAGCTGGTTTTTGCTGTTGTGCCCTTGCTGATTAGAAATAAAAATATTAGAATAAAAGATTAATTTAATTTATTTATTTTTTTTTAAAAAAATGTACTAATAATTGATTTAATGAAATAAAATAATATTAGCTGGAATATATAAAAAAATATATTATCCTTTTAAAAACAAAGAATGAATATTAAATGTAATTATTCAATTTCAACATTGAAATGTTTTTCTTTTTCTAATTTAGGAATTTTAACTTTTAAAATACCATTTTCAAGTTTGGCCGTAGCTTCTTGAGGTATAACCTTTTGAGGTAGAGAAATTTTTCTTTTAATGGTTCCTTCTTGTTTGTCTTTAAAGCTAATTAAATTGCTTTT
>DAWK01000060.1:44059-47878 GCA_002509745.1 Methanobacteriaceae archaeon UBA349
TCTCTATGATATTTATGCAAACTATCACCAACCCTATTTTATTATTTTAATAAACTCTTAATATAATTCTTTAATTCAATAATATTAAAATTTTCTATTTAATAATTAGTATTAAATTTAATATATAAATCATCATTAAAATCTTGGATATTTATTTAGTTTAAACAATGATTTATTAATTCTATCATTAAATTAATCCAAGAATTTAAAGCATTATTAGTTTATTTATTTTCAGAGAGATGATCCAATGGCCCCTCCACAAGCTCCAACTATAAAATTAATTGATAGGCCAATTATTATCCCGGCAATTCCAAACATCATGATTGATGAACCGGGCCCTACTCCCAGACTTCCCATGATAAGCATCAATATAATGGACAATATACCTCCAAATACACCTACAAAAGCTCCATTTAGTGCACCTATAATCAGATCTTCACTTAAAATGTAACCAATCCACATAGTTACTATAATTATCCCTAAATATGACCCTATACTTCCAAAGAAGTATCCCAAAACCATACTAAGAATACTGGTTAAAATAGCCCCCCAAAAAACTTCAATATAATGAATAAATCCATCCAAATTAAACATTCTTAAAGCACCTATTATTTATTACATTAATTCTCTAATTCACCTATTTAATCTATTTGAATAGAATTTAATCCATTTATATCCTTCCAAAACGTAATATTGAAATGCCCAGTCCCAGGGCAAGGATAGAAGCAATAATAAAAATTGCAAGCCCTATCTCTGAGAAACCAATTACTGGCATGGGCATTCCTTTATCAGTCTGCAAAATCAGTGATGAACCAATTATTAGTGATGAAATTATGAGTGCTAAGGCCACCCTATTTACCATGGTTTCAAGTTTTGAAGTCAACCTGTCCATTTCTTTATATTGGAGATCGATTTCAATTTTTCCACTTTCCAGTCGAAATAAAAGTCGATTCATGGTTTGAGGCAAGTCCTTTAGTAAATGCTCGATTTCAAATAGATACTGTGTTTGATAGTCTAAAAATCTCATGGGACTTAACTTCTTCTTTAAAATTTTTTTTATAAGAGGCTGTGCCACACTAATACCATTAAAAGTAGGGTCTAAATTCCGACCTAATTCTTCAGCCATGGCAAGCACTCTTCCCAGCAATACAAAGTCCCGGGGAAGTTTAATTTTGTATTTAAATATCATATTAGGCATGCTGAATTCGTTTATCATACCACCAATGTCACTAATTTCAGCACCATAATATTTGTCCAAAATATTCAAAAGATCCAATTTAAGCTCATCAAGTCTGACTGGGTCTTCAATTAACCTCATATAAATCATTTGATTTACCAGACCTTTTATATCATTATTAACCGTGAAAATGAATAGTTCGGCCAGGTTTTCCATAAATTCATTATCCAGACGTCCAGTCATTCCAAAATCAACGAAACATAGCGTATCATTCTCCATCACAAAAATGTTTCCAGGATGAGGATCTGCATGGAAAAAACCATTCAAAAATATCATTTTAAAGTAACATTTCGTACCAATCTCTGCAATTTTTCGCCGATTAATATCCATGTCTGATTCTAAAATTTCGCTGATTTTAACTCCATTAATGAATTCCATGGTCAATATGCGGCTGGTAGAAAATTTACGGTATACTTGAGGTGCATATATGTGAGGATCATCCTCAAACATTGTTCTAAATTTTTCCAGATTTCTGGCTTCCTGGGAAAAATCAATTTCCCTTTCAATAACCGCTTCAAATTCATCAACTATGATTGGAATGTTATAATACTTTAAATTTTTAATTCTTTTATTGGCCTGTCGGGCCAGGTAGCGCATGAGAACAATGTCTTTTTTTATCTGCTCTTCAATATTCAATCTTTGAACCTTAACCGCCACTTCAGTTCCGTCAATCAATCGAGCCCTATGTACTTGGGCAATGGATGCTGAAGCTATTGGTGTCTCTTCAAATTCCTTGAAAAATTCGTCTATAGGTCCTTCTAATTCTTCTTCAATAATAGTCTTAACAGAGTCATAAGGGAAAGGAGGTACTTCATCCTGTAGCTTGGCCAGTTCATCAGCTATATCTTTACCAACCAAATCTGGACGGGTACTTAATACTTGACCAACTTTAATAAATGTGGTGCCCAGCTCTTCTAAAACAAGTCGCAGCCTCTCCGGAGCCGTATCATTTAATTCATCCTCAAAATCATCTCTTCGGGAAAATTTGATTTTGAAACTTTTTTTAATTCCAGATTGTTCCACCAAATTCCCAAACTGATACTTTACCAGGACACGAATTATTTCACTAAGTCTACCTAAATCAGGTTTTTGTTTATCTGGTGGCCCTATAAACATAAATTAAAATATCTCTTAGAAACATATAATACTTTTTATAAGTTATTTATAAATTATTGATTCAATTAACAATCTCTCAAAATGAAAATAAAAATTAAAACTATAAGAAAATCTATAATTTGATAATTTATTTAAATTGATAATTTATTTAAAGTGGGATTCTATGAAGGATTACTCAAAATATTTTTGGATAACTGCAATTTGCCTGGTCTTTGCCGCATTTTTTCCTGCAAAACTAACTTTAAATCCAGAAATGGCTCCTTTATCTGGAATTTTTATCATTCTTTTAGCATTACCTTGTTATTTTGCCCTGTATAAATGGCTGGGCCTTAAAAAAGCTCTGATCTTGATTATTACCCTCAGTATTTATGCTTTTACTATTGAAACCCTAGCCATAATCACTGGTTTCCCCTATTCAAATTTTCAATACACCGAATTAATTGGATTTAAAATTTTAGGGTACACTCCCTACACAGTTCCTTTTGCATATGTTCCTCTTTTCATGGGATGTTTTTATTTAGCATCACTTAAAATCATTAATAAATGGAAAATTATTATCTTATCTACCTTACTGGTACTGGCTGCTGATTTGATTCTTGATCCTGCGGCGGTAGCACTTAATTTTTGGAATTATCAATCGCCTGGATTTTTTTATGGTGTTCCCTTAATGAATTTCATGGGATGGATACTAACTGGTTTTTTAAGCTCTTTAATAACAGTATACATTTTAAGTGATCATATTAATGAGTCTAATAAGCCTAAAGCCATTATATCCAGTTTGTTTTTAATTTTGGTATTTTGGAGTGCAGTTTGCTTTTACCTTTATCTGTTTATACCAGGCATCATAGGCCTAGTTTTCATAGGTTATATATTATATGAAACCCAGGGTAAAGTCGGTGAATTGAATTCTAATTAATCAATAATTATCTATCCATATATAACGTTTTATAAGAAAGATATATCTGATTTAGAACTTTATTTTTCTTATTTGTTCATTTTATAGTCTTTTAATAAATAAATTTAAATTATAGTGAGTTTATAATCATATCAATACTAAAATTTTGATCAAAAATAAAACTATGTCTATACAAATAAATACCTATTAAAAATAAACCAGATGATAAAATGAAAGCAATAGTAGTTGGATCCGGTTTTGGGGGACTTTCAGCAGCAGCCCTTCTTGCAAAAGATGGTTTTGAAGTTACTGTTCTGGAAAAAAATGAGCAAGCTGGAGGCAGAGCCAGTGTTTATAGTAAGAATGGTTATAATTTTGATATGGGGCCTTCGTGGTATTTAATGCCTGATGTTTTTGAAAAGTTCTTTGCGGAATTTGATAAAAAACCCGAGGACTTTTTTGAACTTGATCGCTTGGATCCATCTTATAAGATGTTTTTTGGGAGCGAAAAAGTTGTAGATGTGGCATCAGACATTGAAAAGAACTATGAACTTTTTGAAAGCTTTGAAGA